>NZ_JBHWIV010000009.1:0-51240 GCF_042731675.1 Kitasatospora sp. NPDC059827
GCCCGCGAGATTTACCAGGTCCTGACCACGCCCGGCACCTCACACGTCACCGCCGAGCAGCTCACCACCGCTGCTTGACATCCATAAGAGCATCCCGCCGGCGCCCGGCAGGGGCATTGATCACCGGCGGCCCGGTGCGCGAAGATGGCGCCCCCGTGCTCCACCCCTCGCCCCGTCCCCCGCTGAGCCACACGCCCAGCTCCCGGGTCCGTCCGACGCCGTACGGTCCTCGCACCCGCCGGTTCCGTTCGTACGGAGGGATCCTCCTCATGCGCGCCTCCCTGTCCTCGTTCTCGTCCTCATCGGTCCTTCGCGATCTACCGGTCCTGCTCGTGGCAGTGGTGTGGGGGTCGAGCTTCCTCGCCGTCCAGCGGGTGGCCGACCCGGAGACGGTCGTGGCGATGCTCGTCCTGCGCTTCGGGCTGGTGCTGCCGCTGCTCGGGCTGGTCGCCTGGCGCTCCCTGCGGAGGCTGAGCCGCGCCGAATGGCTCGGCGGCGCCACGCTGGGCCTGGTCCTCAGCGGGATCTTCCTGCTGGAGACCTACGGCGCCGTCCACACCTCCGCGACCAATGCCGGGCTGATCATCAGCCTCGCGATGGTGCTCACCCCGCTCGGCGAAAGCGCCCTCACCCGGACCGCACCGCCGCGGGCCTTCCTCGCGGCCGCCGGGCTGGCCGTCCTCGGCGTAGCCCTGCTCACCGGCGACGGCGGGCTGCGCCCTCCGACCCTCGGTGACCTGCTGGTGCTGGGCGCCGCCCTCGTCCGCTCGGCGTACGTCCTGGCGACGGCCCGTACCCGGGCCGTCCGCCACACCGACATGCTGGCCGTCACCTGGGTCCAACTCGCCTCGGCCACCACGGTGTTCGCCGTCGTCGCGCTGTCCGTCGGGCCTGCTCCCTGGACCATCGCCCGCTCGTACGGGGCCGGCCAGTGGGCCTGGCTGCTGCATCTGTCCCTGTTCTGCACCCTGTTCGCCTTCTTCGTCCAGATGTGGGCCGTCCGGGCCACCTCGCCGTCCCGGGTGAGTCTGCTGCTCGGCACCGAACCGCTGTGGGCCGCCGTCTTCGGCCTCACCGTGGCCGGGAACCGGATGGGCCCGCTCGCCCTGCTCGGCGCAGCCCTGGTGTTGATCGCGACCGAGTGGGGGCGGCGGACCGCCCCTGCGCCGCTCCCGGCCGAGAACGCGGGCGAGAGTGCGGGCGAGGCGGAGCAGCCGAGCCCGGAGCCGGCCCCGGTCTGACCCGCGGCCCTCGTTATCGGCGCCGCCACAGAGTCCGGCGGGCGTAGTCGACCGTGACCGCGCCCAGCAGCGGGCCCCAGGCGGCCAGGGGCAGGTAGGCGAGAGTCATCACCAGGGCGCTGAGGCCGTGCGGCGAATCCGCCTCGGCCAGGTTCCCGGCCCAGCCGCCGAACAGGGCGAACAGCCCCAGCCCGGTCAGCACGAGTGCGCCCAACAAGGCCGGAACGACGGCGAACAGGGGGCGCACCCGTCGGCCGCCTATCAGCGGGACCCAGCGCGGAACCACCTGCCCCCAGGGCCGGACCAGGCCCACGGTCAGGAACGCCAGTCCCTCCGCCAGCGCACTCAGCGCCACGCAGTAGACCGTGCCCCAGCCCGGCTGGTGCGCCGCGTACGCCGCAGCCGTCGCCCCGCTGAAACCGAGCGGGACGCCGAAGCCGAAGACGATCCGCCACAGCCCCGAGGGAACCGTGCTGAGCGCGGCGGCCGTGGCGGCGATCCGGGCCCAGCGCGGGGCGGGCGGGACGTCCGGCACGACCGCGTCGACCACCCCGATCCGGTGGTCGGACACGCGGGCATTGATCATGAGCTTCGACATGGCGGTGCACTCCCTTCGGCTCCGGCCCCGTGGCCGGTGCGATGACTCAAGACTGGCGGCCGGAAAGGGCCGGCGGCAGATGCCGATCGGGCTGTTCCTCCTGCTCAACTGCCCTTTGAAATGTGCCGATCGGCACAGGTGTGCCGCCCCTCCCGCGCCGTAATGTGACGGCAGTCGAAGAGTCGAGGAGAGGTGATGACGATGACTCAGATCCTGTCCGGGGTCGTCCTGGTCCTGGCACTGCCCGCCTGGTCGGCGCGGGGCCGCCGTGGCGCGGCAGCCGTGACCTTGGCGCTCGGGGTGTCCTCGGCGGTGGTCACGGCCGCCGTCTGGATCCTCGGCCGCTGGCTGGAGGGCGACCGCTGGGCCGGGCTGCTCGGACTGGTCGAACTGGCCGTCCTGCTGCTGTCGGTGGTCATCACCCTGCGCACCGAGGACGGCCCGCGGTGCGCACTGGCGGCCTGGACGGCCTGCGCAGCGGTCGCCCTCTGGCTGACCAGGTTCGCGTTCGTCGAAGGGCCCGGGGACGTCCTCACGATCTTCGGCTTCGGCTCGGCGCTCTCCCTGCCGGCCGTCCTGATCGGGCTCTACCTGAGGGGCCTGGACGAGGGACGCACCAAGGCGGTGGTCGAGGCAAGGCGGGCCCAGCGGCTCGAACTGGCCCACGATCTGCACGACTTCGTGGCGCATGACGTCAGCGGCATGGTGGCCCAGGCCCAGGCCGGCGCCTTCCTGGCCTCGGTCGACCCGGTCCGAGCGGTCGCCATGTTCGAACGGATAGAGCAGGCCGGGCAGCGGGCCCTGGCATCACTGGACCGGACGGTCCAGCTACTGCGCACGGAGGAGGGGACCGGGCGCGGCCCACAGCCGGGGCTGTCGGAACTCGCGGAGGTGGCCGAGCGGTTCACCGCCGCGGGCGGCCCCGAAGTCCGGCTGGAGCTGCCGGATCAGCCGGTTCCGAGGGAGCTGGGAGGGACGGTCCACCGGATCGTCGTCGAGGCGCTGACGAATGTCCGACGGCACGCCCAGGGCGCCGGACGGGTCGACGTCTGGGCGCGCTGCGTCGGCGAGTGGCTGGAGCTGACCGTGACGAACGACGGTCGGCCGGCGGGGGTGGCCAGTCGGCCCCGGCGTGGCGGTGGCAGCGGACTGCCTGGTCTGGCCGCGCGGGTGGAGGCGCTCGGCGGCACCTTCGAGGCGGGAGTGCATGAGCGGGAGGCCTGGCGTGTGACGGCGAGGCTGCCGCTGGCGGGTCGGGAGGAACCGGAGCGGCCGGAGACCCCGATGAGGACGAGTGCGGGTGCAGGGGAGAAGAGCGGATGAGCAGCAGCGCAAAGCCGATCCGGATCCTGGTCGCCGATGACCAGGCGGACATCCGTAGTGCGTTCCGGATGATCCTGGACGTCCAGCCGGACATGACGGTGGTGGCGGAGGCGGCGGACGGTGCCGCGGCGGTACAGGAGGCGAACCGGCTGCGGCCGGACGTGGTGCTCGCGGACATCCGGATGCCGAAGCTCGACGGCCTGGAGGTCACGCGGCAACTCGCCGGTCAGTGCAAGGTGATCGTGGTGACGACCTTCGACCTGGACGAGTACGTGCACACGGCCTTGCGGCACGGTGCGGCGGGCTTCCTGCTCAAGCGCTCGGGGCCGGTCTTGTTGATCGAGGCGGTCAGGGCGGCGATGGCCGGGGACGCGTTGATCAGTCCGCAGGTCACCGTTCGGCTGTTGCAGCACATGGCACTGCCGGGTGCCGCCCCGAAGCCTGGGTCCGCGGGCGGGGCAGGCGTGCCGGGCCCGTTGATAGCCGGCCCGGTGGAGGAACTGACCGAGAGGGAAAAGGAGATCGCTGAGCTGGTGGCCGATGGAGCGACCAACGCCGAGATCGGCGCCGGGCTCTTCATCTCACCGGGAACGGTGAAGAACCACCTCGCCAACATCCAGCGCAAGCTCGGTGCCCGTAACCGGGTGGGCATCGCGGCCTGGGTGTGGGAACAGGCGGTCGGCAACCGGTAGCCGGCCCCTGGCCCGAAGGGCGGGAGCGGAACGACGGAGGCGGCCTGCGCCAGACGGGGCCCGAGAGCGAGAGGGAGGCAGGGCAGAGGAGGCGGCGGGCCGAGGGATTCGAGGGCCGCAGTGGGAAGTTGGGCCTGCCTACACGGGAGGCGGAGCCGCGAGGGCGGCGGGTGAAGCGGAGGCGGAGGAGGAGGGCAGGCCCCCCAGGGGTCCACAGGCTGCCAGGGCTGCGAGCGCGCAGCAGCCCCGCGCTGGGACCGGCCGGTCCAGCGCAGGTGACACCGGCAGCAGGTGGGCAACCCTGGCGCGGGCGGCGGGCGGCGGGCGGCGGGCGGCGGGCGGCGGGCGGGGGGCGGGGGGAGGGGAGGGGGAGACCCCCACGGCAACATCGCGCGCTTGTGAACAAAGGGTCAAGCAAGCGTTCCTCCCCCCACCACCCCTCCGAGTGAGCCGCTATAACACGTCAACATGACGCCCCGAAATTTGCTATCCCCGGAGCATAGTTGATATAGGAATACGCCCCTGACCAGCCGCTTCCCAGGTAAATGCGACTGCTTGTGACCATTTGACTCCTTTGCGTTGACAACTCTGGGCATGTTCACATTCACCACCATTCACATGGTGGCGTAGATCACAAAGATGACGATGAACTGCGTGTCGCAGATCACAAGCCACCGGGCATAGGATGCGCTCGTTCCAGGCTTTGTGAACTGCCTCACATGAGGTGGATCTCGGGAACTGGAACGCGGGTTCACCTCAGCGTGACCCGCCGGTTCCGATCTGCAGTCAAGGACGACTGGACGGAGGGAGCGGGGGCTATGAATGCCTACGCGCCGATCCTCGTACTCGGTGCCATCGCGGCGGCGTTCGCGGTCGGTTCCGTCGTGATGGCCTCACTCACCGGCCCCAAGCGCTACAACCGGGCCAAGTTGGAGGCGTACGAGTGCGGCATCGAGCCGACCCCGCAGCCCGTGGGCGGCGGTCGGTTCCCGATCAAGTACTACCTGACGGCGATGCTCTTCATCGTCTTCGACATCGAGATCGTCTTCCTCTACCCCTGGGCGGTGACCTTCGACTCCCTGGGGCTCTTCGGGTTGGTCGAGATGCTCCTGTTCATCGCCACCGTCTTCGTCGCGTACGCCTACGTCTGGCGTCGCGGCGGCCTGGAGTGGGACTGAGGCAGGGGTGGCGCCGCCGCCCTTGTGAACGAGCGGACAAGCTCGGACGGGCCGGACGTTCCCCCGGACGCTCCGCGGGCGCATCGCCGGACGTACCAGAGGACTTGAGGGCATTGAGAGGGATCTGATGGGAATCGAGGAGAAGCTGCCGAGCGGCTTTCTGCTCACGACCGTGGAGACGGCCGCCGGCTGGGTGCGCAAGGCGTCACTCTTCCCGGCCACCTTCGGTCTGGCCTGCTGCGCGATCGAGATGATGACCACCGGTGCCGGCCGCTACGACCTGGCCCGGTTCGGGATGGAGGTCTTCCGGGGCTCCCCCCGGCAGGCCGATCTGATGATCGTGGCGGGCCGGGTGAGTCAGAAGATGGCCCCGGTGCTGCGCCAGGTGTACGACCAGATGCCCAACCCGAAGTGGGTCATCTCGATGGGCGTCTGCGCCTCTTCCGGCGGGATGTTCAACAACTACGCGATCGTGCAGGGCGTCGACCACATCGTCCCGGTGGACATCTACCTGCCCGGTTGCCCGCCCCGCCCGGAGATGCTCCTGGACGCCATCTTGAAGCTGCACGACAAGATCCAGCACGAGCCGCTGGGCGTGAACCGGCGCCGCGCCGAGGAGTTGGGCGAGGCCCTGGCCCTCAAGGCGACCCCGATCAGCGAGATGCGGGGGCAGCTGCGATGAGCGAGCAGGTACCCGAGTCCCGCCGCGAGCAGCCGCCCCGGGAGATCCCGGTCGAGGTGGTCGGCCGCCGGCAGGGCATGTTCGGTGCCGACGGCACCGGCGACACCTCCGGCTTCGGCGGTCTGGCTGCCCCGATCGTGCTGCCCGGCCCGAGCGAACGCCCGTACGGCGGCTGGTTCGACGAGGTCGCCGACGAGTTCGAGGGCGCGTTGGAGGAGCAGGGCCTGGACCCGGCCGAGGTGGTCGAGAAGACCGTGGTCGACCGCGGCGAGCTCACCTTCCACCTGGATCGCACCCACCTGTTGAAGGCGGTGCGCATCCTGCGCGACGACCCGGCGCTGCGCTTCGAACTGTGCCTGGGCGTGAGCGGGGTGCACTACCCGGGCGACCGGGGCCGCGAGCTGCACGCGGTCTACCACCTGCGTTCGATCACCCACGGCCGGCTGATCAGGCTGGAGGTCACCGCGCCGGACGCCGACCCGCGGATCCCCTCCGTGGTGAGCGTCTACCCGACCAACAACTGGCACGAGCGCGAGGTCTACGACTTCTTCGGCCTGGTCTTCGACGGCCACCCGGCGCTCACCCGGATCATGATGCCGGACGACTGGCTGGGCCACCCGCAGCGCAAGGACTACCCGCTCGGCGGCATCCCCGTCGAGTACAAGGGCGCCCAGATCCCGGCTCCCGACCAGCGGAGGTCGTACAGCTGATGAGTACTCAGCACTACGAGGAAGCAGATGCCCGCGACACCACCGAGGGCCGGGTCTTCACCGTCACCGGCGGCGACTGGGGCGAGGTGGTCGAGGCGGCCGGCCGGGCCGACGACGAGCGCATCATCGTCAACATGGGCCCCCAGCACCCGTCCACCCACGGCGTGCTGCGGCTGATCCTGGAGATCGACGGCGAGACGGTGAAGGAGGCCCGCTGCGGCATCGGCTACCTCCACACCGGCATCGAGAAGAACATGGAGTTCCGCAACTGGGTCCAGGGCACCACCTTCGTGACCCGCATGGACTACGTGATCCCGCTGTTCAACGAGACCGCCTACTGCCTGGCGGTCGAGAAGCTGCTCGGCATCACCGACGACATCCCGGAGCGGGCCAGCGTCATCCGGGTGATGATGATGGAGCTCAACCGGATCGCCTCGCACCTGGTCTGCCTGGCCACCGGCGGCATGGAGATCGGCGCCACCACCCTGATGGTCTACGGGTTCCGGGACCGCGAGCTGATCCTGGACGTCTTCGAACTGGTCACCGGCCTGCGCATGAACCACGCGTACGTCCGCCCCGGCGGCCTGGCCCAGGACCTGCCGCCCGGCGCCGTCGACCAGATCCGCGAGGCGGTCCGCACCCTCCGCTCCCGGATGCACGAGTACGACAAACTCGCCACCGGCAACCCGGTGTTCAAGGCCCGGCTGGTCGACGTCGGCTACCTGGACCTGGCCGGCTGCCTGGCCCTGGGCGCCACCGGTCCGATCCTGCGGGCCACCGGCCTGCCGCACGACCTGCGCAAGACCGATCCGTACTGCGGCTACCAGGACTACGACTTCGAGGTCGCGGTCGCCGACACCGCCGACTCCTACGGCCGGTTCCTGATCCGGCTGGAGGAGATGAAGCAGTCCCTGCGGATCGTCGAGCAGTGCCTGGACCGGCTGCGCCCGGGCCCGGTCATGGTGGCCGACAAGAAGATCGCCTGGCCGGCCCAACTGGCCGTCGGCCCGGACGGGATGGGCAACTCGCTCGACCACATCCGCAAGATCATGGGCACCTCGATGGAGGCCCTGATCCACCACTTCAAGCTGGTCACCGAGGGCTTCCGGGTCCCGGTCGGCCAGGCGTACGCGGCGGTCGAGTCGTCCAAGGGCGAGCTGGGCGTGCACGTGGTCAGCGACGGCGGGACGCGCCCGTACCGGGTGCACTTCCGGGACCCGTCGTTCACCAATCTGCAGTCGATGGCGGCGATGTGCGAGGGCGGCCAGGTGGCCGACGTGATCGTCGCGGTGGCCGGGATCGACCCGGTGATGGGAGGCGTGGACCGGTGACGGACGTCGAACTGGGACTGCCGGCGATGCCGGCCCCGCCGTACCCGGAGGAGGTGCGCACCCGGCTGGCCGCCGACGCCGCCGAGCTGATCGGCCGCTACCCGCAGGCCCGCTCGGCGCTGCTGCCGCTGCTGCACCTGGTGCAGGCCGAGGAGGGCTTCGTCAGCCGGACCGGGATCCGCTTCTGCGCCGAGCAGTTGGGGCTCACCACGGCCGAGGTCACCGCCGTCGCCACCTTCTACACGATGTACCGGCGGCGCCCGGCCGGGAAGTACCACGTCGGGGTCTGCACCAACACCCTGTGCGCGGTGCTCGGCGGGGACCGGATCTTCGCCGACCTCCAGGAGCACCTGGGCATCGGCAACAACGAGACCACCGAGGACGGCGAGATCTCGATCGAGCACATCGAGTGCAACGCCGCCTGCGACTACGCCCCCGTGGTGATGGTCAACTGGGAGTTCTTCGACGACCAGACCCCGCAGAGCGCCCGCCGGCTGGTCGACGACCTGCGGGCCGGCCGGGAGGTGCGGCCCACCCGCGGCGCCCGGCTGTGCGGCTTCAAGGAGACCGCCCGGATCCTGGCCGGCTTCCCGGACGAGCGCCCGGGCGCCAACGACGAGTCGGGTGCCGGCGGCGCCCCCTCGCTGGCCGGGCTGCGGCTGGCGCGCGGCGAGGCCCTGCCCGGTACCGCCGGCACCAAGGTGGTCTCCCCCCGCCACGAGGCGCCCCGCGCCGGGGACCCGGGCCACGGGGATCCGGGCCACGGGGAGCCGGGCCACGAAGGCAAGGCCGACGGCCAGGAAGGGACCGAAGCGTGATGACCTCCGCCGAGCCGGCCGAGAAGCTGCTCACCCCCGTCCTGTCCGACCCCTGGGACGACAGCCGCCCCTGGACCCTCGCCACCTACCGCCGCCACCACGGCTACGAGGGCCTCAAGGCGGCCCTCGCGATGCCCCCGGACGACGTGATCGCCCTGGTCAAGGACTCCGGTCTGCGCGGCCGCGGCGGCGCCGGCTTCCCCACCGGGATGAAGTGGCAGTTCATCCCGCAGAACGACGGCAAGCCGCACTACCTGGTGGTCAACGCGGACGAGTCCGAGCCGGGCACCTGCAAGGACATCCCGCTGCTGTTCGCCAACCCGCACTCCCTCATCGAGGGCATGGTCATCGCCTCCTACGCGATCCGCTGCGACCACGCGTTCATCTACCTGCGCGGCGAGGTCGTCCCGGTGCTGCGCCGCCTGCACGCCGCGGTCGCCGAGGCGTACGCGGCGGGCCTGCTCGGCCGGGACATCCTCGGCTCGGGCGTGAACCTGGACATCACCGTCCACGCCGGCGCCGGCGCCTACATCTGCGGCGAGGAGACGGCGCTGCTGGACTCGCTGGAGGGCCGCCGCGGCCAGCCGAGGCTGCGCCCGCCGTTCCCGGCGATCGCCGGCCTGTACGCCTGCCCGACGGTGGTCAACAACGTCGAGTCGATCGCCTCGGTGCCGCCGATCCTGGCCCGCGGCAAGGAGTGGTTCAAGAGCCTGGGCACCGAGAAGTCCCCGGGCTTCACGCTGTACTCGCTGTCCGGCCACGTCACCAACCCCGGCCAGTACGAGGCCCCGCTCGGCATCACGCTGCGCCAGCTGCTGGACCTCTCCGGCGGCGTCCGGGCCGGGCACCGGTTGAAGTTCTGGACCCCGGGCGGCTCCTCCACCCCGATGTTCACCGACGAGCACCTCGACGTCCCGCTGGACTACGAGGGCGTCGGCGCGGCGGGTTCGATGCTCGGCACCAAGGCGCTGCAGGTCTTCGACGAGACCACCTGCGTCGTGCGGGCGGTGACCCGCTGGACGGAGTTCTACGCCCACGAGTCCTGCGGCAAGTGCACCCCCTGCCGGGAGGGCACCTACTGGCTGGTCCAGCTGTTGAAGCGGATCGAGGCGGGCGAGGGCGTCGACGGGGACCTGGAGAAGCTCCTCGACATCGCCGACAACATCAACGGCAAGTCCTTCTGCGCGCTGGGCGACGGCGCGGCGAGTCCGATCGTCTCCTCGCTCCAGCACTTCCGGGCCGAGTACGAGCAGCACCTGGCCGAGCGCCGCTGCCCGTTCGACCCGGCCGCGTCCACCGTCTGGGCCGACGGCCCCCGCCCCGGCCACCAGTCCGCCACCGAGAGGGAGGTGCACGCGTGACGATCACCGAGCCGGCCGCCTCCACGAACGACGGAGCAGCGGTCGAACTGGTCACGCTCACCATCGACGGCGTCGAAGTGAAGGTCCCCAAGGGCACCTTGGTGATCCGGGCCGCCGAGACCATCGGCACCCAGATCCCGCGCTTCTGCGACCATCCGCTGCTGGATCCGGCCGGCGCCTGCCGGCAGTGCATCGTGGAGGTCGAGGGCCAGCGCAAGCCGGTCGCCTCCTGCACCATCCCGGTCGCCGAGGGCATGGTGGTGCGCACCCAGCTGAGTTCGCCGGTGGCGGAGAAGGCACAGCGCGGCGTGATGGAGCTGCTGCTGATCAACCACCCGCTGGACTGCCCGGTCTGCGACAAGGGCGGCGAGTGCCCGTTGCAGAACCAGGCGATGAGCAGCGGCGCGGCGGACTCCCGGTTCGAGGGGATGAAGCGCACCTACGCGAAGCCGCTGCCGATCAGCAGCCAGGTGCTGCTGGACCGGGAGCGCTGCGTGCTGTGCGCGCGCTGCACCCGCTTCTCGCAGCAGATCGCCGGGGACCCGTTCATCGACCTGGTGGAGCGCGGGGCGCTGCAGCAGGTGGGCACGGGGGAGGGGGACGACTTCGAGTCGTACTTCTCCGGGAACACCATCCAGATCTGTCCGGTGGGCGCGCTGACCTCGGCGGCTTATCGTTTCCGCTCGCGCCCCTTCGACCTGGTGTCCTCGCCGAGCGTGTGCGAGCACTGCTCGGCGGGTTGCGCGCAGCGCACCGATCACCGGCGGGGCAAGGTGCTGCGTCGGCTGGCGGGCGAGGACCCGGCGGTGAACGAGGAGTGGAACTGCGACAAGGGGCGGTTCGCGTTCCGCTACGCCCAGCAGCGGGACCGGCTGACGACCCCGCTGGTGCGGGTGGACGGCGCGTTGGTGCCGGTCTCCTGGCCGGAGGCGTTGCGGCGGGCCGCCGAGGGTCTGCGCGGGGCCCGTACGGGTGTGCTGGCGGGTGGCCGGGTGACGGTGGAGGACGCGTACGCGTACGCGAAGTTCGCCCGGGTGGTGCTGGGCACCAACGACGTGGACTTCCGGGCCCGCCCGCACAGTGGTGAGGAGGCGGACTTCCTGGCCGCGGCGGTCGCCGGGCGCGGGGTGGACGTGGACGGTTCGGGCGTCGACTACGCGCGGCTGGAGCAGGCTCCGGTGGTGCTGCTGGCGGGGTTCGAGCCGGAGGAGGAGTCGCCGATCGTCTTCCTGCGGCTGCGCAAGGCGTCCCGGGGCAACGGCGTCAGGGTGTTCTCGGTGGCGTCGTTCGCCTCCCGGGGGCTGGCGAAGCTGCGCGGTGCGCTGCTGCCGGCGGCGCCGGGGACGGAGCCGGAGTGGTTCGCGGCGCTGGCGGCGGACGAGCCGTTGAACGACGAGGCCGGGCGGGCGGCCGAGCTGTTGCGCCGGCCGGGTGCGGTGATCCTGGCGGGTGAGCGGCTGGCGTCGGTGCCGGGCGCGTTGACGGCGGTGCTGCGGTTGGCGCACGCGACCGGGGCGGCGCTGGCCTGGGTGCCGCGCCGGGCCGGGGAGCGCGGGGCGGTGGAGGCCGGCGCGCTGCCGGGTCTGCTGCCGGGCGGCCGTCCGGTGGCGGACGCGGCGGCGCGGGCCCAGGCGGCCGCGGTGTGGGGGGTGGCGGAGCTGCCGTCGCGTCCGGGCCGGGACACCGGCCAGATCCTGACCGCGGCGGCGCGGGGCGATCTGGACGCGCTGCTGGTCGGCGGGGTGGATCCGGACGATCTGCCGGATCCGGCGCTGGCCGGGGAGGCGCTGGCGGCGGTGCCGTTCGTGGTGTCGCTGGAGCTGCGGCCGTCGGCGGTGACGGGCCGGGCCGACGTGGTGCTGCCGGTGGCGGCGGTGGCGGAGAAGGCGGGGACCTTCCTGGACTGGGAGGGCCGGGTGCGGATGTTCGAGGCCGCGCTCAAGCCGGACCAGCAGATGGGCCGTCATCTCCAGTCGGACCTGCGGGTGCTGGCGATGCTGGCGGACGCGCTGGGGCACCGGCTGGGCCTGGCGGACGTGCGGGCGGCCCGGTTGGAGCTGGACCGCTTCGGGCCGTGGCGGGGTGACCGCGCGGCGGATCCGGCGGCGCACCCGGGTGTGCTGCCGCGGCCGGCCACCGGCCAGGCGGTGCTGGCGGGTTGGCGGCTGCTGCTGGACGAGGGCTCGTTGCAGGACGGCGATCCGCACCTGGCGGGGACGCGGCACCGGGCGGTGGCCCGGGTGTCGTCGGCCACCGCGAAGGAGATCGGCGCCAAGGAGACCGGCGCGGAGGTCGGCGCGGAGGCCGCCGGTGCGCTGCGGCTGACCGGTCCGGCGGGTTCGCTGGTCCTGCCGCTGGAGGTGACCGACTCGGTCCCGGACCGTACGGTCTGGATCCCGCTCAACTCCACGCCGGGCGGCGCGCACCGCGCGCTCGGCACCACCGTCGGCCATCTGGTGACGATCGCCGCGGCCGAGCTCGCGCCGGTCGCCGTCGAGGGCGGGTCCCGGGAAGGGGAGGTCCGATGACGACTCCGCAGCCGTACGAGACGCTCCACTTCTTCGGCCAGGACCCGTGGTGGCTGGTGCTGTTGAAGGCGGTGTTCTGCTTCGCCTTCCTGGTGCTGACGGTGCTGGTGACGATCGTCTGGGAGCGCAAGGTGGTGGCCTGGATGCAGTTGCGCATCGGGCCGAACCGGCACGGGCCGTGGGGCCTGCTGCAGTCGCTGGCGGACGGCGTGAAGCTGGCGCTCAAGGAGGACCTGGTCGTCAAGGGCGCGGACAAGGTGGTCTACGTCCTGGCCCCGATCGTCTGTGCGATCCCGGCGTTCATGGCCTTCGCGGTGATCCCGTTCGGCCCGGCCGGCGAGGAGGTGTCGATCTTCGGCACCCGGACGCCGCTGCAGCTGACCGACTTCCCGGTGGCGCTGCTCTACATCCTGGCCACCGCCTCGATCGGCATCTACGGGATCGTGCTGGCCGGTTGGTCCTCGGGTTCGACGTACCCGCTGCTGGGCGGCCTGCGGTCGGCCGCGCAGATGATCAGCTACGAGATCGCGATGGGCCTGTCCTTCGCGGCGGTGTTCGTCTACTCGGGGTCGATGTCGACCTCGGAGATCGTGGCGCACCAGCAGCCGAAGTGGTTCGCGGTGCTGCTGCCGGTGTCGTTCATCGTCTACGTCATCGCGATGGTCGGGGAGACCAACCGGGCGCCGTTCGACCTCCCGGAGGCCGAGGGCGAGCTGGTGGGCGGTTTCAACACCGAGTACTCCTCGTTGAAGTTCGCGATGTTCATGCTGGCCGAGTACGTCAACATGGTGACGGTCTCGGCGGTGGCGTCGACCCTGTTCCTGGGCGGCTGGCGGGCCCCGTGGCCGGTGTCGGCCTTCTGGGAGGGCGCCAACCACGGCTGGTGGCCGATGCTGTGGATCACCTTGAAGATCCAGCTGCTGGTGTTCTTCTTCATCTGGCTGCGCGGCACGCTGCCGCGGTTGCGCTACGACCAGTTCATGAAGCTGGGCTGGAAGGTGCTGATCCCGGTCTCGCTGGTGTGGCTGGTGCTGATCGCGAGCGTGCGGGCGCTGCGCAACGAGGGGTACGGCTTCGGCGAGGTGGTGCTGTACGTGGGCGCGCCGGTCGGCGCGATCCTGCTGCTGGCGCTGGTCCGGGACTTCCTGCGCAAGGAGAAGGAGCCCGGGCCGGAGCAGGAGGCCCCGGGGAAGGGCGAGTTCGATCCGATGGCGGGCGGGTACCCGGTGCCGCCGCTGCCCGGGCAGGTGCTGCCGCCGGTGCCGCGCCGGCCGGGCCGGGCCCCGAAGCAACTCCAGGACGCCCTCAACGGGGCCGACCATTCCGAAGGGAGCTGATCCGCGATGTCGTCCGACCAGACGGGCCGGCCCGAGCGGGCCGACCGGCCGTCGGTGCTCGGTCCGGCCGCCGGTTTCGGCGTGACCTTCAAGGCCATGTTCAAGAAGCGGCTGACCGAGCAGTACCCGGAGCAGAAGAAGCCCACGGCTCCGCGCTTCCACGGCCGCCACCAGCTGAACCGGCATCCGGACGGGCTGGAGAAGTGCGTCGGCTGCGAGCTGTGCGCGTGGGCCTGTCCGGCCGACGCGATCTACGTGGAGGGCGCGGACAACCGGGACGAGGAGCGCTACTCGCCGGGTGAGCGCTACGGCGCGGTGTACCAGATCAACTACGCCCGCTGCATCCTGTGCGGGCTGTGCATCGAGGCCTGTCCCACCCGGGCGCTGACGATGACCAACGAGTACGAGCTGGCGGACTCCTCCCGCAAGGACCTGATCTTCACCAAGGAGCAGCTGCTGGTGGGCCTGTCGGAGGACATGGTCGACACCCCGCACGCGATCTTCCCGGGCACCGACGAGGGTGCGTACTACCGGGGCGAGATCACGGGGGCGGCGCCGGGGACGGTCCAGCAGGAGCGCACCGACCGGGAGAAGGAGGTGCGGCAGTGATCGCACAGCTGGCGGCGGCGAGCGGGACGACCTCCACGGGTGAGGCCGTCCAGTTCTGGGTGCTCGCGGTGATCGCGGTCGGTGGCGCGCTGGGGATGCTGCTGATGCGCAAGGCGGTGCACAGCGCGCTGTGCCTGGCGGCGACCATGCTGGCCCTGGCGGTCTGTTACATGGCCCAGGGCGCGGTGTTCCTGGGCGTGGTGCAGATCGTGGTGTACACCGGCGCGATCATGATGCTGTTCCTGTTCGTGGTGATGCTGGTCGGCGTGACCAGCGAGGACTCCCTCAAGGAGCAGTTGAAGGGCCAGCGGTTCGCGGCGGTGCTGTGCGGGCTGGGCTTCGGGGTGCTGCTGATCGCGGGCATCGCGAACGCGCGGCTGGACCACTTCACCGGGCTGGCCGAGGCGAACGCCGAGGGCAACGTGCCGGGCCTGGCCCGGCTGATCTTCACCCGCTACGTGTGGGCCTTCGAGGTCACCGGCGCGCTGCTGATCACCGCGGCGGTCGGCGCGATGGTGCTGACCCACCGGGAGCACGTGAAGGCGCCGAAGACCCAGCGGGAGCTGGCGGAGCAGCGGGTGCGGGACAACATCCAGCTGCCGCCGCTGCCGGCGCCGGGCGTGTACGCGCGGCACAACGCGGTGGACGTGCCGGCGCTGCTGCCGGACGGCACGATCGCGGAGGACTCGGTGATGGCGACGCTGCGCGAGCGCGGCCAGGTCCGGGACGTCAGCCGGGAGATGCTGCGGCGGATGGCGGAGCTGGAGAACAGCACGGCGGACTGGCTGGGCCGGCCGTCCTCGGAGCGGCCGGTGGTGGCGGCTCCGCGCGGGCCCTTGGAGCCGGTCCCGGGCCCCGGGGCCGAGCCGCGCGAGGCCGGGGAGGGGGAGCGGTGAATCCGGTCAACTACCTCTATCTGTCCGCCCTGTTGTTCACCATCGGCGCGTCCGGGGTGTTGATCCGGCGCAACGCGGTCGTGCTGTTCATGTGCGTCGAGCTGATGCTGAACGCCTCGAACCTGGCGCTGGTGACGTTCTCCCGGCTGCACGGGACCCTGGACGGTCAGATCATCGCGTTCTTCACGATGGTGGTGGCGGCGGCCGAGGTCGTGGTCGGCCTCGCCATCATCGTCTCCATCTTCCGGACCAGGCACTCCGCTTCGGTCGACGACAGCAATCTGATGAAGCTGTAGGCGGAGGACCTTCGGTGAACTCTCTCATTCCGCTGCTGGTGGCGGCTCCGCTGGCCGGTGCCGCCCTGCTGCTCCTGGGCGGTCGGGCATTCGACCGCTTCGGCCACTGGCTGGCCACCGCGCTCGCCGCGCTCTCGTTCGGCTTCGGCCTGGCCCTGTTCTCGGACATGCTGGGCCGGGACGTCGAGCACCGGGCGGTGACGAAGCACCTGTTCAGCTGGGTGCCGGTGAACGCCTTCCAGGCCGACGTCTCGTTCCGGCTCGACCAGTTGTCGATGACCTTCGTGCTGTTGATCACCGGGGTGGGCACGCTGATCCACCTGTACTCGGTGGGCTACATGGCGCACGACGAGCGCCGGCGCCGCTTCTTCGCGTACCTGAACCTGTTCCTGGCCGCCATGCTGCTGCTGGTGCTGGCGGACAACTACCTCCTGCTGTACTTCGGTTGGGAGGGCGTGGGCCTGGCCTCGTACCTGCTGATCGGCTTCTGGCAGCACAAGCCGAGTGCGGCGACCGCGGCGAAGAAGGCGTTCCTGGTCAACCGGGTCGGCGACATGGGCCTGTCGATCGCGATCATGCTGATGTTCGCCGAGTTCGGCTCCTTCGCCTTCACGCCGGTCCTCGGTTCGGAGGGCGTGGTCGGGGCGGTGCACGGGGCGAGCGAGGGCAGGCTGACGGCGATCGGCCTGATGCTGCTGCTGGCCGCGTGCGGCAAGTCGGCGCAGGTGCCGCTGCAGTCCTGGCTGGGGGACGCGATGGAGGGCCCGACCCCGGTCTCGGCCCTGATCCACGCGGCCACCATGGTGACCGCCGGGGTCTACCTGATCACCCGGTCCTCGGCGATCTTCGACCTGGCGCCGGACGCCCAGACCGCCGTGGTGGTGGTCGGTGTGGTGACGCTGCTGTTCGGTGCGATCGTCGGTTGCGCCAAGGACGACATCAAGAAGGCGCTGGCCGGTTCGACCATGTCGCAGATCGGTTACATGATCCTGGCGGCCGGGCTGGGCCCGATCGGCTACGTCTTCGCGATCATGCACCTGGTGACCCACGGCTTCTTCAAGGCCGGGCTGTTCCTCGGCGCCGGGTCGGTCATGCACGGCATGGACGACGAGGTGAACATGCGCCGCTACGGCGGCCTGTGGCGGCACATGCCGTGGACCTTCGCCACGTTCGGCCTGGGCTACCTGGCCATCATCGGCTTCCCCGGGCTGTCCGGCTTCTTCTCCAAGGACAAGATCATCGAGGCGGCCTTCGCCAAGGGCGGCACCGAGGGCTGGATCCTCGGCCTGTGCGCGCTGGTCGGCGCGGCCGTCACCGCGTTCTACATGACCCGGGTGATGCTGCTGACCTTCTTCGGCGAGAAGCGCTGGCAGCCGAAGGCGGACACCAGCGGCTCCGCCGCGGGCGAGGGCGACCTCCCGCACCCGCACGAGTCGCCGCGGACCATGGTCGTGCCGATGGTCCTGCTGGCCTTCGGCTCGGTCTTCGCCGGCGGGCTGTTCGTCTACCACGGCTCCTTCCTGAAGTGGCTGGAGCCGGTCACCGGCCACAGCGAGGGCAACCCGCCGCTCGGCTCCTGGACGGTCACCGGGCTCACCACGGCCTGCATGCTGGCCGGCGTGGGGCTGGCGTACCTGATGTACGGGCGCTCGCCCGTCCCGGTGGTGCCGCCGGTCGGCTCCCCGCTCACCCGGGCGGCCCGCCGCGACCTGCTGCAGGACGACTTCAACCACGCGGTGCTGGTACGGCCGGGCTCCGCGCTGGCGGCGACCCTGGTCTACTTCGACAGCCGCGGCCTGGACGGCTTCGTCAACGGCCTGGCCGCCCTCATCGGGGGCCTGTCCGGCCGGCTGCGGCGGGTCCAGAACGGCTTCGTCCGCTCGTACGCGCTCTCCATGTTCGGCGGCACGCTGGTGCTGGTCGCCTCGACTCTCCTGATGAGGTCCGTGTGATGGACAAGGAACCCACAATCCGCAGGGGAGGTGCGGCATGAGCGTGCTACTGACCACCACCTGTGCCGTCCCGGCGGCCGGCGCGGTGCTGACCGCCGCCCTGCCCGCCGGGTCGAACGCGGCCCGGCGGCGCACCATCAAGACCGTCGCGCTGGCCGTGTCGGGGGTGACCCTGGTGCTGGCCGCCCTGGTGGCGCTGCGCTTCGACCCGCACGGCGCCCGGTTCCAGCTGACCGAGTCGTACAGCTGGATCCGCTCCTTCGGCATCACCTTCTCGCTCGGCGTGGACGGCATCGGCGCGGTGCTGGCCCTGCTGACGGCCGTCCTGGTGCCGATGGTGATGCTGGCCTCCTGGCACGACGCGGACCCGGCCGCCCCGGGCCCCGACGGCAGCTTCGAGAACAAACGGCGCACCCAGGCCTTCTTCGCCCTGATCCTGGCGGTGGAGGCGATGGTGGTGGTGTCCTTCTACGCCACCGACGTCTTCCTGTTCTACGTGTTCTTCGAAGCCATGCTGATCCCGATGTACTTCCTGATCGGCGGCTTCGGCGACCGGGCCGGCGGCCCGGACTCGGCGCGCCAGCGCTCCTACGCGGCCGTCAAGTTCCTGCTGTACAACCTGCTCGGCGGCCTGGTGATGCTGGCCGCGGTGATCGGGCTGTACGTGATCGCCCAGGAGCAGGGCTTCGGCACCTTCGACCTGCCGACCCTCACCGGGGCGATCGCCGACGGCAGCCTCAAGCTGTCCGGGACGGCGCAGAACGCGCTGTTCCTCGGCTTCTTCTTCGCCTTCGCGGTGAAGGCCCCGCTGTGGCCGCTGCACACCTGGCTGCCGAACGCGATGGGCGAGGCGACGGCCGGCACCGCGGTGCTGATCACCGCGGTGGTGGACAAGGTCGGCACCTTCGCGATGCTGCGCTTCTGCCTCGGGCTGTTCCCGGACGCCTCGAAGACCTTCGCCCCGGCGATCCTGGTGCTGTCGCTGATCGGGATCGTCTACGGCGCGCTGCTGGCGGTCGGCCAGAAGGACATCAAGCGGCTGGTCGCCTACGCCTCGATCTCGCACTTCGGCTTCATCATCATGGGTGTCTTCGCGATGACCAGCCAGGGGCAGAGCGGCGCGACCCTCTACATGGTCAACCACGGCCTCTCCACCGCCGCGTGGATGCTGGTGGCCGGCTTCCTGATCTCGCGCCGCGGCTCGCGGCTGATCGCCGACTACGGCGGCGTGCAGAAGGTCGCCCCGGTGCTCGCCGGGACCTTCCTGATCGGCAGCCTGGCGACCCTGTCGCTGCCGGGGCTGGCCCCGTTCGTCAGCGAGTTCCTGGTGCTGGTGGGCACCTTCACCCGCTACCCGGCGATCGGCGTCGTCGCCACCCTCGGCATCGTGCTGGCCGCGCTGTACGCGCTGCTGCTGTACCAGCGCACCATGACCGGCCCGGTGAAGGAGGGCGTGCGCGCGATGCCCGACCTCAAGGTCCGGGAACTGGCCGTGGTGGCACCGCTGGTGGCGCTGACGATCCTGCTCGGGGTGTACCCGAAGCCGCTCACCGACCTGGTGAACCCCTCGGTGGACGCGACGCTCTCGCAGGTCCACCGGACCGATCCGGCGCCGGCCCACCCGGTCGCCGCCACCTCAGGAGGTGAGCAGAAGTGAGTGCCACCGCAGTGCTCGCCGCCGTCGGCGGCAACACCCCCGGCATCCCGGCGCCGCACATCGAGTACGGCCAACTCTCCCCGATGCTGGTGGTCTTCGGGGCCGCCGTGGCGGGCGTCCTGGTCGAGGCCTTCGTCCCGCGCCGGCTGCGGCACTGGACCCAGGTGTCGCTGGCGCTGGTCGCGCTGGCCGGCGCGTTCGCCGCCGTGGTGGTGCTGGCGACGCAGGGCCACGGCGCGCCGCGGGTCGACCTGCTGGCCATGGAGTCGGTCGCCCTGGACGGCCCGGCGCTGTTCCTCCAGGGCGTGATCCTGCTGGTCGCCGTCGTCGCGGTGCTCACCTACGCGGAGCGCAGGCTGGAGCCCAAGGCCGGCGGCCTGCCCGCCGACGCCTTCGCCGCCCAGGCGTCCGCCACCCCGGGCGGGGAGCAGGAGCGGGACGCGGTCCGGGCCGGCTTCGCGACCACCGAGGTCTTCCCGCTGACCCTGTTCGCGGTCGGCGGCATGCTGCTCTTCCCGGCCGCCAACGACCTGCTGACCATGTTCGTGGCGCTGGAGGTCTTCTCCCTCCCGCTGTACCTGCTGTGCGCGCTGGCCCGGCGCCGCCGGCTGCTGTCCCAGGAGGCGGCGGTCAAGTACTTCCTGCTGGGCGCCTTCGCCTCGGCGTTCTTCCTGTTCGGCACCGCGTTGCTGTACGGCTACGCGGGCAGCGTCAAGCTCGGCGACATCGCGGACGTCATCTCCGGCAAGGCGATGACGACCCCGGCGCAGCTGAGCAGCACCCAGAGCGACGCGCTGCTGCTGACCGGCCTGGCGCTGCTGGCGGTGGGTCTGCTGTTCAAGGTGGGCGCGGTGCCGTTCCACTCCTGGATCCCGGACGTCTACCAGGGCGCGCCGACCCCGGTGACCGGCTTCATGGCCGCGGCCACCAAGGTCGCCGCGTTCGGGGCGTTCCTGCGGCTGTTCTACGTGGCCTTCCCGGGCCTGCGGCTGGACTGGCGGCCGGTGCTGTGGGGCGTGGCGATCCTGACCATGGTGGTCGGCGCGGTGCTGGCGGTGACCCAGCAGGACGTCAAGCGGCTGCTGGCGTACTCCTCGATCGCGCACGCCGGGTTCATCCTGACCGGGGTGATCGCGGTCAACAAGCAGGGCCTGTCCTCGGTGCTGTTCTACCTGGCGGCGTACTCCTTCGTGACGCTCGGGGCCTTCGCCGTGGTCACCCTGGTGCGCGACTCCAAGGGGGAGGCGACCCACCTGTCCAGCTGGGCGGGGCTGGGGCGGCGCTCGCCGCTGGTGGCGGCGGTCTTCGCGCTGTTCCTGCTGGCCTTCGCCGGGATCCCGCTGACCTCCGGTTTCACCGGGAAGTTCGCGGTGTTCCAGGCGGCGGCGGCCGGCGGGGCGACGCCACTGGTGATCGTGGGTGTGCTGAGTTCGGCGGTGGCCGCGTTCTTCTACATCCGGGTGATCGTGCTGATGTTCTTCTCCGACCCGCAGCCGGGCGGTCCGACGGTGGCGATCCCGAGCGCCTTCACGGCGACCGCGATCGGGGTGGGGGTGCTGGTCACGCTGGGTCTGGGACTGCTGCCGCAGTACTTCCTGGACCTCGCGTCCAAGGCCTCGCTGTTCGCGTACTGACCGTAGCCGGTCGGTTTGTTCGGAGATCGGCCCGGATCCGCGGGCCGATCTCCGGTCTTCGTTTCCCGGTGAATTCGCCCCCACCGCCGCTGCGTCCGCACAGGCCTCCTGACCAGGGCTTCCGGCGCGGTCATGACGGGATCCGCACGCCCGTGCAGTGATCCACTCGCGACCGGATACCCTGCCTGTATGGCCAGCGGCGGCACTCAGGGACCAGGCCGCTAGATCGACCAGGGACAGAGGAGTGGTCTTCGTGACCGTCGTGGGACCCTTCGGGCTCAGCGTGCAGGACCGCGACCTGACCCGGGACGTCCAGGCCGGACTGGACGCGGTGGAGGCGGCGCTCTCCGAGGCCGTCAAGAGCGACGTCCCCTTCATCACCGTCACCGCCTCCCACCTGATCGAGGCCGGCGGCAAGCGCTTCCGCCCGCTGCTCCTGCTGCTGGCCGCCCAGTTCGGCGACCCGGGGGCGCCCGGCGTGGTGCCGGCCGCGGTGGTCGTCGAGCTGACCCACCTGGCCACGCTGTACCACGACGACGTGATGGACGAGGCCCCGGTGCGCCGCGGCGCGGAGAGCGCCAACTCCCGCTGGGACAACTCGGTGGCCATCCTCACCGGCGACTTCCTGTTCTCCCGCGCCTCCCAGGTGCTGGCCGACCTCGGCCCGGAGGCGGTGCGGATGCAGGCCGAGGCCTTCGAGCGGCTGGTGACCGGCCAGATCCTGGAGACCCGCGGCCCCGGCCCGGAGTCCGACCGGCTGCTGCACTACCTGGACGTGCTGGCCGGCAAGACCGGATCGCTGATCGCCGTCTCCTGCCGGATAGGAGCGCTGATGGCCGGCGCCCCGCCCGCACTGGTGGACACCCTCGGCGAGTTCGGCGAGCGGATCGGCATCGCCTTCCAGCTGGCCGACGACGTCCTGGACGTCGCCAGCGACGGCCACGAGTCCGGCAAGACCCCCGGCACCGACCTGCGCGAGGGCGTGCCGACCCTGCCGACCCTGCTGCTGGAGCAGATGCCGGCCGACCCGGACGACCCGGCCGACACCCGGCTGCGCGAACTGCTCGACGGGGACCTCTCGGACGACGACCTGCACGCCGAGGCGCTGCGCCTGCTGCGCGCCCACCCCGCCCTGGAGCGCGCCCGCCGGGAGACCCTGCGGCACTCCGAGGAGGCCCGGGCGCTGCTGGCCCCGCTGCCGGACTGCGCGGCGAAGGCCGCCCTGGACGGGCTGTGCGACGCGGTGGCGATCCGCACCATGTGACCGTCCCCGGGCGGATCCGACCCCGAGCCCGTGCGGGCGCGGGCGGATGGGGGAGACTGACACCCGTCAGCTCACGCCTGCCCGGAAGGTCGCCATGCGCCGCGTCGTCATCGCCGAGGACTCCGTACTGCTCCGGGAAGGCCTGACCAGGCTGCTCACCGACCGCGGCCTGGAGGTCGTGGCGGGGGTCGGGGACGGCGCCGCCCTGGTGAAGACGATCCACGACCTGGCGGCGGCCGACGCCCTGCCGGACGTGGTGGTCTCGGACGTGCGGATGCCCCCGACCCACACCGACGAGGGCCTGCGCGCCTGCGTGGAGCTGCGCGGGCGCTACCCGCAGCTGGGCGTGCTGGTGCTGTCGCAGTTCGTGGAGGAGCGCTACGCCTCCGAGCTGCTGGCCGGGTCGACCCGGGGCGTCGGCTACCTGTTGAAGGACCGGGTCGCCGAGGTGCGCGAGTTCGCGGACGCGGTGGTGCGGGTCGCCGAGGGCGGAACCGCGCTGGACCCGGAGGTGGTGCAGCAGCTGCTCAGCCGCAGCCGCAAGGGCGACGTCCTGGCCAATCTCACGCCGCGCGAGCGCGAGGTGCTCGGTCTGATGGCCGAGGGGCGCACCAACGCCGCCGTGGCCAAGCAGCTGGTGGTGTCCGACGGGGCCGTGGAGAAGCACGTCAGCAACATCTTCCTCAAGCTGGGGCTGGCGCAGAGCGCGGAGGACCACCGCCGGGTGCTCGCGGTGCTGACCTACCTCAACTCCTAGCCGGGGGCCGCCCGGGACTGTTCGGGCCGTCCGGGGTTTGTGCGGGGGCCGCCAGGCTGTTCGGGCCGTCCGGGGTTTGTGCGGGGGCCGCCAGGCTGTTCGGGCCGTCCGGGGTTTGTTCGGGGACTGTTCGGGGCGCCCGCCGCGGGGCGGCTGCTCCGTACCCGGAATGATCTCCGGCGGCCGGGCGTTGTCCTTGGGTGCGGTACCGGCGTGGGCGGGGGAAATTCCTGCGGGAGTTCCAACCGGGCCCGAGGTCGCGCGCATAGGATGCGAGCGGTGCACCAAGCGGACGGGGCACGGGGCCGCGCCCGCGGTGGTGCGTCCACGAGGAGGTCCGCGGCAGTGACCAGTCAGGTCGATCAGTCGGAGGCAGTGGACGGATCGGGCGGCGACGAGGGTCGTACCGGCAGTGGTGACGGACGCCCCGGCGCGGCCGGACCAGCCGGCCCGCACGCCCCGGGCGGTCCACCGGAGAGGCGCCCCAAGCCCGTTCGCAGACTCGACCGGGTGATCATCCGGTTCGCGGGGGACTCCGGGGACGGCATGCAGCTCACCGGTGACCGGTTCACCTCGGAGACGGCCGCGTTCGGCAACGACCTCTCCACGCTGCCGAACTTCCCGGCCGAGATCCGGGCCCCCGCCGGCACCCTGCCGGGCGTCTCGTCCTTCCAACTGCACTTCGCCGACCACGACATCCTCACCCCGGGCGACGCCCCGAACGTGCTGGTGGCGATGAACCCGGCGGCCTTGAAGGCGAACCTGCCGGACCTGCCGCGCGGCGCGGAGATCATCGTCAACACCGACGAGTTCACCAAGCGCGCGCTGGCCAAGGTCGGTTACGCCGCGGACCCGCTCGGCGACGACTCGCTGGACGCCTTCCACCTGCACCGGGTCCCGCTCACCACGCTGACCCTGGAGGCACTCAAGGAGAGCGGGCTGGCCCGCAAGGACGCCGAGCGGGCGAAGAACATGTTCGCCCTGGGCCTGCTGTCCTGGATGTACCACCGGCCCACCCACGGCACCGAGTCCTTCCTGCGCGCCAAGTTCGCCAAGAAGCCGCAGATCGCCGAGGCCAACATCAGCGCCTTCCGGGCGGGCTGGAACTTCGGCGAGACCACCGAGTCCTTCGCGGTCTCCTACGAGGTGCCGCCGGCCAAGCTCCCGGCCGGGCGCTACCGCAACATCTCCGGCAACCTGGCGCTGTCCTACGGGCTGATCGCCGCCGGGCAGCGCTCCGGGCTGCCGCTCTACCTGGGCTCGTACCCGATCACCCCGGCCTCGGACATCCTGCACGAGCTGAGCCGGCACAAGAACTTCGGGGTGCGCACCTTCCAGGCCGAGGACGAGATCGCCGGCATCGGCGCCGCGCTCGGCGCGGCCTTCGGCGGGGCGCTCGGCGTGACCACCACCTCCGGGCCGGGCGTGGCGCTCAAGTCGGAGACGATCGGCCTGGCGGTCTCGCTGGAACTGCCGCTGCTGGTGGTGGACATCCAGCGCGGCGGGCCGTCCACCGGCCTGCCGACCAAGACCGAGCAGGCGGACCTGCTGCAGGCGATGTTCGGCCGCAACGGCGAGGCGCCGGTGCCGATCGTCGCCCCGGCCACGCCCGCCGAGTGCTTCGACGCGGCGCTGGAGGCGGCCCGGATCGCGGTGACCTACCGCACCCCGGTGTTCCTGCTCTCGGACGGCTACCTGGCGAACGGCTCGGAGCCCTGGCGGATCCCGGAGGTCGACGAACTGCCGGAGATCGACCCGAAGTTCGCGACCGGCCCGAACCGCGAGGACGGCGCCTTCTGGCCGTACCTGCGGGACCAGCACACCCTGGCCCGCCCCTGGGCGGTACCCGGCACGGCCGGCCTGGAGCACCGGATCGGCGGCATCGAGAAGCAGGACGGCACCGGGAACATCTCCTACGACCCGGCCAACCACGACCTGATGGTCCGCACCCGGCAGGCCAAGGTCGACGGGATCACCGTCAAGCCGGTGGAGGTCGACGACCCGACCGGCGACGCCCGGGTGCTGGTGCTCGGCTGGGGCTCGACCTACGGCCCGATCACCGCGGCGGTGCGCCGGGTGCGCGCGGACGGCGGCGAGGTCGCCCAGGCGCACCTGCGCAACCTCAACCCGTTCCCGGCCAACCTGGGCTCGGTGCTGCGCAGTTACGAGAAGGTCATCGTGCCCGAGATGAACCTGGGCCAGCTCGCGCTGCTGCTGCGGGCGAAGTACCTGGTGGACGCCGAGTCCTACAACCAGGTGCGCGGACTGCCCTTCAAGGCGGCGCAGTTGGCGGACGTGCTGTGGGCGGCGATCGGCACCCTGGACGAGGAGGACCACCGATGAGCGAGCACGCGTTCCCGTCCTTGCAGCTGGTGCCCAAGGCCGACGGGCCGCAGAGCGCCCGGGACTTCAAGACCGACCAGGAGGTGCGCTGGTGCCCGGGCTGCGGGGACTACGCGGTCCTGGCCGCGGTGCAGTCCTTCATGCCGGAGCTCGGCATCAGGCGGGAGAACACGGTCTTCGTCTCCGGCATCGGCTGCTCCTCGCGCTTCCCGTACTACATGAACACCTACGGGGTGCACTCGATCCACGGCCGGGCGCCGGCGATCGCGACCGGGCTGGCCTCCTCCCGGCGGGACCTCAGCGTGTGGGTGGTGACCGGGGACGGCGACGCGCTGTCGATCGGCGGCAACCACCTGATCCACGCCCTGCGGCGCAACGTCAACCTCAAGATCCTGCTGTTCAACAACCGGATCTACGGCCTCACCAAGGGCCAGTACTCGCCGACCAGCGAGCTCGGCAAGATCACCAAGTCGACCCCGATGGGCTCGCTGGACGCGCCGTTCAACCCGCTGTCGCTGGCGATCGGCGCCGAGGCCTCCTTCGTCGCCCGCACCATCGACTCGGACCGCCAGCACCTGCAGTCGGTGCTGCGGGCGGCGGCCGAGCACGAGGGCACGGCACTGGTGGAGATCTACCAGAACTGCAACATCTTCAACGACGGCGCCTTCGAGGTGCTCAAGGACGCCGGCACCCGGGACGAGGCGCTGATCCGGCTGGAGCACGGGCAGCCGATCCGCTTCGGCGCGGACGGGGCCAACGGCGTCTTCCGGGGCGCGGACGGCGAGTTGTCCACCGCCCCGGTGACGCCGGAGAACGAGGCACGGGTGCTGGTGCACGACGCCCACGCGGCCGGCCCGACCGGCGCCTTCGCGCTCTCCCGGATCGCCGACGCGGACACCCTGCACCACACGCCGATCGGCGTGCTGCGCGACGTCCGGCGCCCGGTCTACGACGACCTGATGGACAGCCAGCTGGCCACCGCCGTCGCCCACCGCGGGCCGGGCGACCTGGCGGCCCTGCTGGCGGGCGGCGACGCCTGGACGGTGGACTGACCACCCCGCCCGGTCCCGTCCCGCCGCGACGCGACGCGTGGGCGCCCCCGTCCCCTTCCGGGACGGGGGCGCCCACGCGTTCACGGCTACGGCCGGGCCCACTCCACCAGCTCGATCGGGACCCCGTTCGGGTCGGTGACCTGGAAGAGCCTTTCGCCCCACGGCTCCTCGCGCAGCGGCAGGGTGATCTCGACCCCCTCGCCGCGCAGCCGCGCCTCCTCCGCCGCGATGTCCTCGACGGTGAACGCCAGGATCACCCCGTCCGCGGTCCGGTGCCGCTGCTCCTCGGGCAGCACCTCCAGCCCGCGCCGCAGGTAGACGACGTCCACCCCGCCGCCGGGGTGGCCGAGCGAGACGAAGCCGTCGGCGGACATCAGCTCGGTGTAGCCGAAGTGCCGCTGGAGGAAGGCGGCGGAGGCGCCGGTGTCCTCGACGGTCAGGGAGACGACGGTGCTGGTGATCTGCATGCGGAGCCCTCTCGTCACTGCGCACGGTTATCCCGTACGCAGTACACTATACATAGTACGGAGAATTACGCCAGGAGTCGGCCAAGGGTCGGCCAGGGAAAGCGCCGAGGGAGGCCCCGGCGGGGACCTCCCTCGTGCGGTGCCGCGGTTCGCGTCAGAAGACGCAGGGGATGCCGCCGTCGGACGTGGCGTCGACGCCGGGGCCCTGCATCGGCAGGTTGGCGGCCGGGTCGCCGGTGGGGGCGGGGCCGCCGGGGGTGGCGGACTTGTCGTCGGCGCCGGTGAAGGCGGTGCCGAGGGTGACCACCACGTGGTCGGCGGCGGCGGTGGCGGATTCGGTGGCGGTGACGCCGTAGCGGGCGGCGACCTGGTCGGCGGCCTCCTTGGCGCCCTTGCCGTAGGTCACCGTGGTGGTCTTCGGCTTGCTGCGGGCCGGGCCGGTGGTGCCCTCCTTGAAGCCCATCGCGACCAGGGCCTTGGCCTCGGCGGAGGAGGAGACCCCGGCGGCGGTGGAGGCGTTGTACACGTCGACGGTGGCCGGGGAGGCCGCCTTGGCCGGGGCGGTCGCGCTCGGCGAGGGGCTGGCCGGGGCCTCGGTGGTGGGGGCGTCGCTGGCGCCGCCCGCCGGGGCGGCGGGTGCGGCCGCGTCGGCGTAGCCGAACAGCTGCTTGACCACCTTCTGGATCTTCGAGGGGGTGACCAGGTTGACGTCCTGGCCGTTCCTGGTGCCGAAGCCGTCGAAGGTCAGGGTGTTGAACTCGACGTTGCCGCCGGTCAGCGCCGGGGCCTGCTGGGCGAAGTCCAGGACGTTCCACTCGTTGTCGATCACCAGGTCCTTCTGGACGACGCCGAACAGGTCCTTGAGCTTGCCGAGGTCGCTGATGATGCCGTCCTGCTTGAGCTTGTGCACGACGGAGGAGATGAAGGCCTGCTGGCGGTGGGTGCGGGCGAAGTCGCCGGTGTTGCCCTTGCCGTCGTCCAGGTTGTGGCGCTGGCGGACGAAGGCCAGCGCCTGGGAGGCGTTGAGGGTGTTGATGCCCTTCTTGAAGTCGGCGCCGGAGCCCTGGCCCTCCATCGCCGGGTCCTTGGTGTCGTGGGTCAGGCAGACCTGGATCGGCTCCACGGCCTTGGCGATGTCGTAGAAGCCCATCAGGTTGACCTCGGCGATGTGGTCCACCGGCTGGTTCACGAAGGTCTGGACGGTGCGGATGGTGGCCGCGCGGCCGGCGTCGCGGCCGGCCTTCTCCAGGTCGGCGCCCTTGAGGCCCTTGGCCTTCGGGCTCCGGTCGAAGGCGTCCTTGGCGTTGCCGTACGCCTCCTTGATCTTGTGCATGCCCTGCTGGGAGCCGTCGCCGTTGTAGGTCATGACGTAGTCGTCGCGCGGGATGGAGACCGCCTGCACCTTGCCGCCGCCGGCCGGTATGTGCAGCAGGATCAGGGAGTTGGTGTTGTAGCCGCCGATGTCCGAGCTGTGCCCGGCGTGCAGTTCGTCCTGGACGAACTGCGGGGGCAGGTCGGAGCCGTCCATGGCCTTGCGGCTGTCCAGGCCGATCAGCAGCAGGTTGACCGAGTTGTCCAGGTGCTTGGGGGCGTCCTTCTTGGTCTCCGCGATCGCGTTGGACGTGGTCATCCCGTCGGTCAGCGACGTGTACTCGTACCAGACCACCCCGCTGGCCGCGAACACCGTGAAGCCCACCGTGGTGGCGACCACCCGGCCGGCGATCAGCAGCGGGGAGTTGCGGCGGCCCGCCGCCGGGGCCCCCGCGGCCCTGCGGTCGGCGGCCCGGCCCCCCGGCCGTTCCCCTTCCCGTTCCCGCTCGCGCTCGCGCTCGTCAGCCATGCTGCCTCCTCCGGTCCAGGACCACCCGGGCCACGATCACCAGCAGGGCCGCCACGGCGGCCTGCGCCATCACCGGGAAACCGTGCACCACCCACTTCGCGGCGCCGGTGGCCAGTGCCTTGCCCCGGTACGTGTCGCCGTTCGCGGCCAGTTCGGCCGCGGCCGTCACGCCGAGCACCACCAGCGGGGAGGCGGCGACCACCCACCACCAGCCGCGGCGGGTGCTGAGCCCGGCCGCGACGCCGGTGCCGAGCACCGCGCACACCGCGAAGGCCAGGCCCATGCCCGGCCCGGAGAGCTCGTCGACCACCGCGCCGACCAGCGGCAGCCCGAGGGCCGCCACCGCGGGCAGTGCGGGCCCGCCGGAGAAGGGACGTGTGGGGCCCGCGGGCCGGCTCGTCGTCCGCCGTCGCGAACCCTGGTCGGACGAACGTCCTCGCTGCCCCGCCACTCACTCACCCCCGGGTGTTCCCGTGCTTCGCGCGCCACGTCGGCGCTGCGCCGGGTCTGCCGTGGTAGAGCGGTTGCGGCGCTGCCAGTACGGGACGCTGGTGTTCGGCCGGCCGGTTCCCGTTCTCGGTTTCCCGCTGCTGCTCGGGGGCAGGCCCGTTTTCGGATTTGCTCTACAGAGGTGTAGAGATCGTACGCAGCATAGAGCACGCCTGTTCGGTGGCAAGTCCGCTCGTGAACGGGCCAGCAGACACTACACCGGGCAGTTTCTGAGACGGTCGGCGGGGCGCCGACGGAGAAGGAGAAGGTCGTGGCGACCACGGGCGCAGCGGGACGGCCGGAGAAGCGCAGGGCGATCACCGGGGCCGCGACCACGGTGTTCGGGCGGGAGGGGTACGTCCGGGCCAGCATGGACGCGATCGCGGCCGAGGCCGGGGTGTCCAAGCGCACGGTCTACAACCACTTCGCCGACAAGGAGACCCTCTTCCTGTCGGTGGCGCTGCAGAACTCGGCGGAACTGGCCGAGCGCATGCGGGAGTTGCTGGCGGAGCACCTGGACGGGGCGGTGGACGTGCGGCGCGCCCTCACCGCCTTCGCGGTGGAACGGGCGAACGCGGCGCCGGCCGCGGGTGAGCTCGGGGCGCTCGGCCGGGCGATCCGGGCCGAGGTGGCCAACATCCCGGCGGACGTCCTGGAGGCCTGGCTGGAGACCGGCCCGGCGGCGGCCCAGCGCGCCCTCGCGCAGTGCCTGGCGGAGCTCGGCGGGCGCGGGCTGCTGGCGGTCCCGGACCCGGGGCTCGCGGCCGAGCGGTTCACGCTGCTGACCTTCCACGGCGTGGCCGAGCGCTCCTTCTGGGGCGCCCTGCCGGTGGCCGAGGAGGAGGTCCGGCGGACGGCGGAGTCCGGGGTGGACGCCTTCCTGCGGATCCACGGCGGGCCGGCCGCGGGCTGAGCGCGTACCGGTGGGAATGCCGGTGGGCGGGGCGGTAGGAATGCCGGTGGGCGGGGCGGCCCGGAGCCGCCCCGCCCACCGGGTCATCGAAGGTTCACCGGCGGTCGCCGCCGGTCACCGTCGACCGGTCACTTCCAGTTGACGCCCTTGCCCAGGGTGTACGGCTCGCCCCAGTACTCGGCGCCCGACACCTTGGTGGCCGTCGGGGCCAGCGCCAGCACGCACGAGGTGATCGACTGCCCGTTGGTGAAGCCCTTCGGGAAGGACGGGTGCGGGCACTTGTCGAAGCTGCCGATCAGCATCACCTCGGCGGCCTCCGAGCCGTCCGGCAGGGTGCCCTTCACCTGGGTCAGGCTGGAGAAGGACAGGTCGGTGCTGCCGGTGTTGGTGACCTTGAAGCGGATGTAGTACGGCACCATGCCCGCGGCCTTGTCGCCGAGCTTGAGCGAGGTGAGGTCGGCCGGGTCGCCCTTGTCGATCGAGGTGACCGCGAGCGCGACGGTGCCCTTGGTGCTGCCCGAGCTGAACGGGATGGTCGCCGCGTCGCCGATCTTCACCGTGGTGCCGGGCGCCGCCGTCGGACCGGCCTGGGCCGGGGCGCCGCCGGTGGTCCCGCCGGTGGCCGCACCGCCGGTGCCGCCGGTCGGCGCGGCCGCCGAGGCGGAGGCCGCCGGGGTGGTCGGCGCGGCGGACGGCGTGGCCGGGGCCTGGGTGGCCGGCGGGGTGGTGGCGCTGTCGGACGACGCGGCGTCGTCGTTGCAGGCGGTCATGGTGAGCGCGCCGACCACGGCCAGGCCGGCCAGGGCCATGGTGCGACTGTTGCGGATGGTCTTCATGTGACGTCCCCCGTGCGTGCGGACCGCCGTGGCGGCGGTTCTCCTGAGGGACGTTCATAGCGCAGTGGGGAAGCCGGGCGCCATTCCTGGCCGCCGTCTTGACGCCGCCGTGACGAGTCCCACGCGGGTTCGTGACAAGGGATGCCGAGTCGTGATCAGTGGTACCCGAACCGCCTGTCACCTCGGTCGCGGGCCGGCGGCGCTCAACGCGCCGTCAGCACCAGTTCGTTGTAGGTGGTGACGGTGGTGAAGCCGAGCTGCCGGTAGAGGTGGATCGCCGGGGCGTTGTCGGTGCGGACGTTGAGGCCCAGGTGGTCGGTGGTCGGGGCGAGCCGGCGGGTCAGTGCGGTGACGCAGGCGCGGGCGAGGCCGCGGCCGCGCGCGTCGGGGTGGGTGACGACGTTGCCGAGCACGGCGACCCGGTGGGCGGGGGAGTGCACGTGCACCCCGGCGGCGGCCAGCAGCCGCCCCCGCTCGCGGACGCCGACGTAGCCGCCGTCGGCGAGCAGCCGCGGGTCGAACCAGGACTCGGGGTAGCCCTCGGCCAGCAGGGCGCGCAGGTCGCCCTGATCGGACGGGGTCAACGGCCGGGTGCGGTGGCCGGGTTCGGCGGGGAGCAGCCCGTGGTCCGGGAGGATCATCCGCAGCAGCGGGGTGCGCCGCTCGGTGGTGTAGTCGGGGGCGAGGGCCCGCTCGGCGCCGTCCGGGAGCCCGGCCGTGAAGCGGCGCGGCAGGAAGGGGCGCAGCGCGCCGAGCAGGTCCTCCAGGGCGGGGGCGGCGGCGGGCCGGGCGAAGGCGAGCAGCACCGGGGTGTCGCCGCCGCTGTAGAGCAGGGCGACCGGCCCGTGGTCGGGATCGGCGGTGTACCAGGCGGTGTTGGGCCAGAGGGTGTCGTCGAGGTCGCCGAGTTCGAACAGGTGCAGCGCGGGGTCGGTGCGGAACCGTTCGGCGAGCGCGGTGCGGTCGTGCAGGCTGATGAGGGGCACGTGATCGAGGATAGGCCCGCTCCGCCGGCCGCCTCCGGCCGGCGGAACGGGCCCCGTGGGGTGCTTACTTGTGCCAGCGCTGGGCCGGGTCGCCGGCGTTGCAGGAGGTCACCGAGGTGTACTGGGCGATGCCGTTGCCCTTGAGGCACTGCCCGGTGGCGACGTTGCGGATCAGGTACCAGCCGCGGTCCTCGTCGGTCAGCCGCCACTTCTGGTTGGCGCCCATCCCGGGGCCGTTCTGCTGGTTGAGGCCGTCCCAGCCGCCGGGGGTGTCCCAGAGCTGGACGGCGCCGGTGCCGTGCGAGTCGAGGTCGAGCACCTTGCCGTTGCCGCCGTGCGAGATGGCGGTGGTGCCGTCGCAGTAGTCCCAGAACGTCCAGGTCTGGGCGGGGGACTGGTTGGCGGTGTAGGTGCCGACCCGCGTGCCGTTGGTCTCGTTGTTGGACGGCAGGTCGAGGGCGCCGGCGGAGCCGTTGAAGACGTTGACGGTGGCGCTGACGGACGGCCCGAGGTCGCAGGGTCCGGGGGTGGCCGCCTGGGCGGCGGGGGCGGCGATCAGGACGGTGGTGGCCAGGGCCGCGGCGGCGCCGAGTCCGGCGAGCAGGCGGCGGGTGGGGGTGGTCATGGCGGTTCTCCTTCGGGTGGGGTGCGGTGGGTGTTACTGCGTCACTGCGTCATTGCGTCACTGCGGTGCGCGGTCGGCCGTCAGACCTGGCCGAGGGTCAGCACGTAGCGGCCCGGGGCGCCGGAGCGGCCGGGGGCGAAGCCGGTGCCGAGGTGGTTGAAGCGCGGGTCGAGCACGGCGTCGCGGTGCCGGGGGCTGTTCATCCACAGCTGGACGGCCCGGGGCACGCTGTCGGCCGGGGCGATCAGCTCGGCGGCGAAGCGGAACGCGAAGCCGGCCGCCCGGACCCGGCGCCAGGGCGTGCTGCCGTCGGTGCCGTCCTGCTGGAGGAGGTCGTGCGCGGCGAGGTCGGCGGCGTGGCGCTGGGCGGCGGCGTCCAGCCGTCCGTCCGGGGTGAGCGGCCGGGCGCCGGCGTGGACCCGCCGGAAGTTGACGGAGGTCAGCAGCTCGGTGCGGAAGTCGACGCCCGGTCCGGTCGGGTCGGCTGTCGCGGGGGTCAGGACCCGGCCGCCCTGCACGAGCGTGGTCATGGGTCGCGCCTCTCCTCGGGGTGTCGCCCCGGGGCGGCGGGTGCCGCGGTCCGGGGCCGGATGAGGAGTACGGTCCCGGACCGCGGTAGACAGGCGGTCAACGCGCGTAGCGGGCGATCACCCGGGGCCGGTCACCCCAACTCGGCCAGGACGGCGCTGACCTGGGCCGCGTCCTCGTCGAGGCCGAGCCGCCGGTAGCCGTCCAGGGCGTCGGTGAGGCAGGCCCGGGCCTGGCGCGGGCGGCCGAGGCCGGAGAGGGCGGTGCCGAGGGTGCGCAGCAGTCCGGCCTCCAGGGCGGGGCTGGTGCGGCGGGCCTGCGGCAGGGCGGCCTCGGCGACGTCGGCGGCGAGCAGCCAGCGCCGGGCCTCGCCGTGGATCCGGGCGGCGAGCTCCCCGGCGGCGGCCTCGAACACGGTGACCTGGAGGGCGGCGAACTCGTCCCGGGCGCCGAGCGCGTGGGTGAGGGCGGCCGGGCCGTCCCCGCACAGCCGCAGGACCCGGGCCAGGTAGTAGCGGCCGGTGGCGGCGGAGACCGGTCCGCCGGCGGTCATCAGCCGGGCGCCGCGTTCGGCGGCCTCCCGGGCCTCGGCGAGGCGTCCGGTCTGGGCGGCGTTGAAGGCGAACTCGCCGAGGGCGCTGCCTTCGGCGCGTTCGGCGCCGAGGCGGTGGAAGAGTTCGGCGGCGCGGCCGGCGTGTTCGGCGGCCTCGGCGTGGCGGCCGTGGACGCGGGCGTTGCCGCCGAGGTTGACCAGGGCCTTGGCGAGGACCCGTTCGGTCTCGGGCGTGGTGCAGAGGTCGACGGCGCGGCGCAGCTCCGCCGCCGACTCGGCGTAGTGGTTGAGGTGCCAGAGCATGGCGCCGCGCAGGTAGCGGGCGAGGGCGAGCGGGCCGGGTTCACCGCGGGCCCCGGCCTCGTCGGCGAGGCGTCCGGCGAGGTCGACGATGATGCCGGTCTGGGTGCGTTCGGCGAGTACGGCGCCCATCCGGTCGGCGAGTTCGGCGGCGCGGTCGAGCGGCCGGGAGGGGTCGGCGCAGCTGAGCGCGATGGCGGCGGCGTGCACCTCGGCCTGCTCGCGCATCCAGCGCACGGCCTCCTGGCCGTCGGCGATGGGCACGCCGGGGGAGGTCACGGGGGCGCGGAGCAGGCTGAGTTCGGCGTCCTCGGCCTTGCGGGCGGCCCGGTCGGCGTTGCGGGCGGCGGCGAGGCAGAAGTCGGTGAGCCGGTCGGCGGCGGCGGTGTGTTCGGCGGTCGGTTCCTCGGCGGCGAGCCGGCCGCGGGCGTAGTCGCGGACGAGGTCGTGGAAGCCGTAGCGGCCGAAGCGGGGGGAGTGCAGCAGGTTGAGGTCGACGAGGGTCTCCAGCAGCCGGTCGGCCTCGTCCTCGGTGCGGCCGAGCAGTGCGGCGGCGCAGGGCAGCGGGAGGTCGGGGGCGTCGGGCAGGGAGAGCAGGCGGAAGGCGCGGGCGAGTTCCGGGTCGAGGCGGTGGTAGGAGAGGGCGAAGGTGGCCTCGACGGTCCGCTCGCCGTCGCTGAGTTCGGCCAGCCGGTGCTCCTGGCGCAGTCCTTCGGCGAGGCCGGCCAGGGTGAGCGCGGGGTCGGTGGCGAGCCGGGAGGCCGCGATCCGGACGGCGAGCGGCAGCAGGCCGCAGGCCCGGACGACGTCCTCGGCGGCCGCCGGTTCGGCGGCGACGCGGTCGGCGCCGACGATCCGGGTGAGCAGTTCCAGCGCCTCGGCGGGCGGCAGGGTGTCCAGGCGCAGGTGGTGGGCGCCGGAGAGGCCGGTGAGCCGCCGTCGGCTGGTGATCAGGACGGCGCAGCCGGCCGCGCCGGGCAGCAGCGGTTCGACGTGGTCGAGGGTGGCGGCGTTGTCGAGGACGACGAGGACGCGCCGCCCGGCGAGGGCCGAGCGGTAGAGGGCGCTGCGTTCGCCGGTGTCGTCGGGGATCTCGCCGGGGGCGACGCCGAGGGCGCGCAGGAAGCCGGCCAGCACGCTGCCCGGGTCGGGCGGGGTGCGGTCGGCGCCGCGCAGGTCGGCGAAGAGCTGGCCGTCGGGGAAGCGGGCGCGGACCTGCCGGGCGGTGTGCACGGCGAGGGTGGTCTTGCCGACGCCGCCCATGCCGTCCAGGGCGGAGACCACGACGGCGCGCCCGCCGGCCCCGGCCAGCCGGTCGGTGAGGGCGTCCAGTTCCTCGGTGCGGCCGGTGAAGTCGGGCAGTCCGGAGGGCAGCTGGTCGGGCGCCTGCCAGGGCTCGGCGGCGGGTTCGGGGTCGGCGGCGGAGGCCCGGGCGGGCAGCAGGGTGGTGTCCTCGCGCAGGATGCGCAGCTGGAGTTCGGCGGCGGCCCGGTCGCGCGGGGGCAGGGTGGGGCGGGCGTCCTCGTAGACGGCGAGCGCCTCGGCCTTGCGTCCGGCCTGGTAGAGGGCGCGCATCAGGACGGCGGTGAGCCGGGGCCGGCCGGGGTGTTCGAGGGCGAGCGCGGTGGCCTCGGCGGTGAGGTCGGTGCGGTCGCCGAGGTCGGCGTCCAGTTCGAGCTGGGTCTCCTTGGCCGAGATGCGCTGTTCGGCGAGGCCGGCCCGGAGCGCTTCGGCGTGCGGTCCGGGGAGCCCGGCGAGGGCTTCGCCGGCCCACAGCCGCTGGGCGCGGCGCAGCACCTCCCGGACGTCCTGCCCGGGCGCGTCCGCCCGGCGCAGGTGCTCGGCCTCGGCGAGCAGGGCCTGCCACTGCTGGGTGTCGGTGGGGGCGGTGCGCAGGGCGTAGCCGTCGCCGACGCGGTGCAGCGGCAGCTGGTCCGGGTCGCCGGCGGTGTGCGGCTTGAACGCGGCGCGCAGCCGGGAGACGGCCAGCTGGACGGCCTTGCGCGGGTCGGAGGGCGGGGTGCCGCCCCACACGCCCTCGACCAGCACCGAGGTCGCGACCGTCCGCCCGGCGGCGCCGATCAGCACGGCGAGCAGGGCGCGCTGCTGCGGGCGGCCGAGCTCCACCTCTTCCGTCCCGTACCAGGCCCGTAGCGGGCCGAGCAGCGCGAAGCGCAGTCCGGTCCCCCCGATGTCCACCATGTCGTCCCGTTTCGTGAGTCGTCGCGTGCCGGGTTCTCGCCACTTCCGTCCGGACGGCGGCGCCCCCATGTCCCGGCTTCTATGCTCTGTTCACAGATTGTGCCCTGGACGTCGGAATTCCGAGAGGGTGGGGAGTGGAGCTCGATTTCCGCGTACTGGGGCCGTTGCGCGCCCGGTGCGAGGGCCGTGAGGCCGACCTCGGCAGGCCGCAGCAGCGTGCGGTGCTGGCGGCGCTGCTGCTCGCCCCCGGGGAGTTGGTGCCGACGGACCGGCTGGTCGAGGGCGTGTGGGGGGAGGACGACGCGCACTGGCCGAAGGATCCGGTGGGCCAGATCGGCACCCACGCGCACCGGTTGCGGCGGGCCCTGGACGCGCCCGGGCTGCTGGTCGCGGCGGCCGGCGGGTACCGGTTGTCGGTGCCGCGCGGCTCGGTGGACCTGTTCCGGTACGAGGCCGCGGTGGCCGAGGCCGTCGCGCTGCGTCACCGGGAGCCGCTGCGGGCCCGGGAGTTGCTGGTCGGGGCGCTCGACGCCTGGGAGGGGCCGCGGGCGCTGGAGGGCGTGCCCGGTCCGCTCGCCGAGCGGGCCCGGGAGCGGCTCGCGGCCGGGCGGCTGGCGGCGCTCAAGGTGCGGTACGACCTGGACCTCGCGCTCGGCGGGCACGAGGAGGCACTGGCGGCGCTGGAGCCGCTGGGCGAACTCGCGCGGGCGTACCCGCTGGACGAGGAGGTGCACCGGCTGCACCTGCTGGCGCTGCACCGCTGCGGCCGTTCCGAGCGGGCGCTGGCGGCGTACGAGGAGCTGCGGGAGCGGCTGGACCGGGAGCTGGGCCTCGAACCGGGGGCCGCGGTGGCGGAGCTGGCCGAGCGGGTCCGGGGCGGGGAGCCGGCGGTGGCGGTGGCGGCGGTGCGGGCACTGCCCCGGCCGTGCCAGCTGCCGCCGGACATTCCCGACCTGGTCGGCCGGGCGGGGTTGGTGGGGGAGGCGGAGCGGGCGCTGCGCGCGCTCGCGGCCGGCGCCTCGCCGGTGGTGGGGTTGTCGGGGCCGTCCGGCAGCGGGGCCTCGGCACTGGCCGTGCACGTCGCGCACACGGTGCAGGACGCCTTCCCGGACGGGCAGTTGTACGCGGCCGGCGGGGAGGCCGGTGCGGTGCTGGCGGGCTTCCTGCGCGCCCTGGGGGAGCGGCCCGGCGACGGCGCGCAGGTCGCGGAGCTGCGGGTCCGGTACCACGAACTGCTCGCCGGACGGCGGGTGCTGGTGGTGCTGGACGGGGTGGCCGACCCCGGGCCGCTGCTCCCGGAGGTGCCGGGCTGCGCCGTGGTGGTGGCGGGCGCCGAGCCCGGGGCGCTGCCCGGCCGCGCCGTGCGGCTCGCGGTGGGACCGCTGGAGCCGCACGACGCCTACGAGCTGCTGGCCCGGATCGTGGGCGCGGAGCGGATCCGCCGCGAGCCGGACGCGGTGGCGGGGCTGGCCGCGGCCTGCGGGTACCTGCCGGTCCTGCTGCGGACGGCGGCGACCCGGCTGGCGGCCCGCCCGCAGTGGTCGGTGGCCGACCTGGTGCAGTGGTTCGCGGGGCGGGGGTGAGCCCGCCTCAGCGGTCTCAGCCTCAGTACAGGTCGGAGGAGAGGGCGACGGTGTTGGAGTCGCTGCCGTTGCTGGTGCGGGGGATGATGCCGCCGTTCCAGTGGACGCCGGAGCGGCCGGCGTCGAAGACCATCAGCTTGGCGTGCGGGTGGCCGGCCGTGCCGAGGGACCAGCAGGCGCCGCCGTTGGCGGAGTAGACCACGAGGTTGCCGTCGGACTGCATGACGGCCTTGTAGCCGCAGCCGAGGGTGCCGCTCGCGTAGGCGACCTTGCTGAACTGTCCGTTGCCGTCCTTCTGGTAGACGACGAAGTTGCCGTCGGGCTGCATGATCACTCGGGCGGTCATGGAGTCGACGTGCCAGCCCGGGTAGAGCGGCTCGTCGTCGTAGATCGCGGTGTAGCCGTTGCCCGTTTCGAGCGCCGCCTGGGCGGTGCCGGTGGTGGCCATCGTCCCGGCCAGGGCGAGGGCGGTGGTCGCGGCGGCCATCGCCACGTGCCGGAGGGTCTTCTTCGTCTTCATGTCCCCGTGTGCCTCTTCCAGATGCTCCGCGCCCGGTGTTCCCCCCGGGGCGCCGTGTCGAATACGAACCCGCCCGCAGTGGTCGGTGGCCGACCCGGTGCGGTGGTTCGCGGGGCGGGGGTGGGCCCGCCCCGGCGGTCTCAGTACAGGTCGGAGCTGCGCAGGGTCGCCCAGTCGAGGCTGTGGCCGGGCGGGTTGGTGAAGGAGATCGCGAGGCCGCCCTTGTTGGCGACCACCAGGGTGGCCTTGCCGGCGGGGTTGGGCTTGAAGGTGCCGCTGGCCCAGCAGACCCGGTTGTTCGCGCCGTAGACGACGAAGTTGCCGTCGCCCTGCATGATCGCCTTGTAACCGCAGCCGAGGGTGCCTGGGGCGACCCACGCCACGGTGGGATAGGCCGTGTTGGCGTTCTTGTAGAGGACCAGGTTGCCGTCACCCTGCATGATCAGGCTGGTGTCGTCGCTGGAGAGGCGGTTGCCCTGGTAGAGCACCCCGGGCTCGTCCATGCCCACCACGGGGTCGGCGTGCGCGGCCCCGGCCGACACCATCGTCGCGGCCAGTGCCAGCGCCCCGGTCGCCGTTGCCATGGCTATGTGACGCAGGCTCTTCTTGGTCTTCTGCATGTCCCCGTGTGCCCCTTCTCTGCGCTCCGCGCCCCGTGATCCCCCGGGGGCGCCGTGTCGAAGAGGATCATGGCGCACGGCGGTAGACAAGCGATGAACGTCACGCCGAGGGGTGCGGCGGGTCAGGGAGGAAGCGGAGCCGACCCGTACGAACGATGCCGTGGCGCGGTGCCCCACGATCATGTTGATCGCATGTCAACCGCGACGCGGGAGGTTGAGGACATGCAGAACACGATCACCGAAACCCGGGGCGCCCGTACGAAGCGTCCGCTGCGAGCCCTGGCCGCGACCGCCGTGGCGGCCGCCGCGCTCGCGGTCAACCTCATCTCCGCGACGCCCAGCAGCGCCGCGCCCAACTGCCAGGGGGTGCCGTCCGGCTGGGACCATCTCACCCAGGGCATGTGCCTGCGGGGCGGCGAGCACATGTCCTCGCCCATTCAGTACGGCAGTGAGGGCCTCGTGGCCACGGAAGAGGCGAACGTCCTCAGCTACCAGCAGGACGGGAACCTCGTCGTCTCGCACTGGAAGACCTGGATCCCGCCGGAGGTCGGCGGAGCGCCCAACCTGGGCACGCTCATCGAGATGATCCAGCGGTGCGTGTCGTTCCACGACTGCTCGGACGGCAGCACGGTCGTCGACGTGCTGTGGAACTCGGGTACCCAGGGCCGGAGCGCGGGCGAGGCCGTCATGCAGGACGACGGCAACTTCGTCGTGTACGACGGCAACGGGAACGCGGCGTGGAGCAGCGGTACCTCCGGGTGCGGCGGCTACTACGTGTGGGGGCGGATGCAGACCGACGGCAACTTCGTGCTGTACAAGGGGCACGCGGCCGGTGACAACAACTGGAAGCCGGTCTGGTCGACGCGGAACGGGCGTACCGGCGAGCCCTGCTGAGTGATCCGTGGCCGAGCAACGCACTGCGCCCGCCCGTCGGACTCCGACGGGCGGGCGCCGGGGCGGCATTGCCCGGCGCGGTGGCGAAGAACAGCGTGGCGGCGAGTGCGAGGCCGCTGCCGGCTGCGATCAGCATCTTGCGCATGGTGGAGTCCCCCTGGAGCGTGTGACGGTGGGGATCGGGTCAAACGGCAGTGACGGTGGCCTGTCAACGGATCCGGATCCGCCCGAATCGTCGGAGGCCGACGATCCGGGCGGGAGGGTGGTGGTCGAGGCGCGTCCTCCCGGGCTGCGGCCCGGGGTCAGCGCACAGTGTTGCCGGGGTCGTCCAGCCACACGTGCTGGTCACCGTCGGCCGTGACGGTCAGGCCGAAGCGGGTCAGTTCCGGTCTGCCGTCCTCCAGCCAGGCGCGGCGCGCGGCCACCACTTCGTCCCACAGTCGCCGAGGCCCGCCCTGGTGGACGGCGTCGGCTTCGTGCCAGTCGCTGAAACGCACGGACGCCCAGGACCCCGAATCGTCCGAGAGCCGGAAGCGGTGGGTGCCGGCCGGGTCGGCCGCCTGCCAGGTGTGCAGGGTCCGGACGCCCGGCACCCGCAGCCCGACGGCGAACGCCGCGTGGACGTTCTCCTCGGCCAGGTCCGGGTCCATGGGGGACGGGCCCCGGCGGGCCGGAGGCAGGTCCGGGCTCGTGACCGTGTGGGGTCGCTGGGCCCGCATCCACATGAACGACACGTCGCCCACGAATCGCCCGTGCGAGTCCCGCCCTCGCTCGCCGACCTCCAGTCGGAGCAGTCCGGCGTTGGCGTACGGGGTGCCCCAGGGGGTCACGATGATTCCGCCGGGGCGGGTCTGCTCGATCCACGCGAGCGGCACCCGCTGAACGGCCGCCGTCGAGTGGATCCGGTCGTAGGGGCCACCGGCGGGGTGGCCGAGCAGGCCGTCGCCGACGATCCGGCGGGGCTTCAATCCGAGTGCCGCCAGGTGCTTTCCGGCGGTGGCGGCCACCGCCGGGTCGACTTCGACCGTGGTGACGGCCCGGTCGCCGAGCCGGTGGCACAGCAGGGCGCTGGTCCAACCGGTGCCGGTGCCGATGTCGAGTGCCGTGTTCCCGTCCGCCACGTCCAGGTGGCGGAGCATGGACGCGACCAGGAACGGCATGGATCCCGACGACGTGGCGATACCGGGTCCGTCCGCCCGTCCGTCGTCGAGCTGGGTGACGACCTGCCGGCCGGAGTTGACCTCGGCCCACCATTCGGCCGGGTCCGCGTCCTTGTTGACCAGGTGGTATCCGGTGGGGGCGGCTCCGTCCTCGACCCAGATGTCGTCAGGCACGAAGGCAGAGCGCGGGGCGCGCTCGAAGGCGCCCCGCCACTCCTCGCCCAGCCCGCCGGCCTCCGCGAGGCCGGCGAGCAACTGCGGGTACTCGTCCATCGGTTCGGGCTCACTTCTTGGGCGGGTCGGTGACGGGCTTGGTCCACTGCCCGTCCGACTCCTTCGGGGACTGCTTCTTGTCCCCGGACCCGCCGCCCTTGCCATCGCCGTGCTTGCCCATGTCGGCCACTCCCTCGGAGGCGCTGGAATCGATGCCAATACGCTAGGAAGGCAGGTGAGTTGGGAACAAACGGATTCTATGGGATTGCACGACGTCACCCGATCGAGGTCATCGCGGCTGTGATCAACGCACGGGCCTTCGAACCATGGACCGCCATGCCCGCCAGTGCGGTGAACGTGTCGGCGTACATGGCCACTTCGCCGGGCTGGGTCAGCGTGAGGTGCCCGGAGACCAGCTCCACGTTCACCTGGGTCGCGTCGAAGATCCAGAACCCTTCCACGGGCATCCTCGTGCGGTGTAGCCGGGCGGGGACGATTCCCACACTGACATTCGGCAGCGTGCTCGCTGCCATTAGCTGCTCGAGCTGCTCCGCCTGGGAGTCGGCGTCACCGAGCCCGTTGCGCAGCACGGACTCCTCGATGAGGAACGCGAAGCGCCGCTGTCCCTGGCGGAGCACGCGTTGCCGTTCCATCCGCACGGCCACGGCAGCGGCCACGTCATCGACCGGGACCCGCCTGAGCTGGACGGCGCGCAACACGTCCTCGGTGTACCGGCGCGTCTGGAGGAGCCCGGGAACGAGCCACGACGAGTAGGCCCGGAACCGGTGCGTTCGCTCGAAGAGCGGCAGAACGGCCTCCTGCGCCCTCCGCAGGCCCGCCTGCTCCATGCGGCGCCACTCCACCCACATGCCTTCGACGGTCCGCAGCGAGGCCACCAGGTCCGCCGCCTCGTCCTCCCTGCCGCAGGCGCGGCACCACGCGCGCAGGTCGTCGGCGGACGGCGAGGTTCTGGCACTGGAGATCCGGGACACCTTGGACGGATGCCAACCGCACAGCACTGCAAGCTGCTTGCCGTCCAGCCCGGCGTCCTGGCGCATCTCCCGAAGGCGATCTGCGAGGACCCTGCGGGCGGCTTGGACGTGAGACGGTCCGGAAGCGGGCATGGGGGTCAGATCAGCTTGTAGTCCTCGTGCGGTGTGGCCCGTTCCCAGACGGACCGTCGGCGAGTCGTCAACGGGGGTGTTCGGGATGATGCCCAGGAAACGCAGCCTCATGACCTCTCCCTGTGTCGGGCCGGTCGCACTCGCGCAAGAACCGCAGGTACGAACCCCGCCCGCTCGTTGGCTTCCAACGAGCGGGCGGGGAGGAGCGGTGGTTCAGGCGAGGTGGTCGAACTCGCCGGCCTTGGCCCCGAGGAGGAGTGTGCGGAGCTTGGTGGCCGAGGTGGTCAGGATGAGAGAGGGGTCATCGGACTCGCGGACGTAGCGGAGATCGCCCTCGCCGCGAGCTAGTTCTACACAGTGGCTGCCATCGTCCGTGTCGCTGAACGACGACTTCTGCCAGCGTAGTTCGGACATCGTGCGCCTTTCATTCCTGCAGTAGGTACAGAAGGTGTTGGATCAACCCCCAGGAGTCTCGTGAATCATCCTGCATCGACCTATCGCTGCTGATGGCGGGTAGGGCGATCTCGCTCAGCTGCTCGAAGCGATCGCGGTAGCTGGCGATCGAGGTCTGATCAACGAGGTACTCGGCAGAGGTTGGCCCATCCAGGATGACTGTCGAGAGCGCAGGTGAGCTAGGAGTGCAGACCAGGAATGAATTCGCCCGTGGGGGCTTCTTCGGGACCGTGAATGGCAGTACTTGGATGGTGACGTTGGGCAGCTCTGAAATGGCGAGCAGGTGTGTCAACTGGGCGCGCATCACAGCTTTCCCGGGAAACTGCATGCGCAGGGCGGCCTCATGGATGACGAATCGGAACTGCCTCTGCCGTTCGTCGGTCAGGATGCGCTGACGCTCGGCGCGGAATTGGACCGTTGCCTCGGTCGTCTGCTTCCGCTCCGGGTATGCGTCCTCGAACATCGCCTCGGTGTAGGCGGGCAGCTGTAGATAGCCGGGGATGTAGAAGGTTTCATAGTTGTCCAAGATGGATGCCCGGGCCTCGGTTTCGGCCAGATCGAGGGCCCTGGGAGTGATCTGCCCCTTGAAGGCAGTCCACCAGCCCTTGCCGTCGCTGGCTCCGAGATCGTCCAGCTCGGCCATGTAGGTCTGGTCTGTGCAGCCGTAGTGGCTCAGCAGTTTGGTGAGCCGCGCAGAGTCCAAGCCTGTGCGGCTGGCCTCGATGTGGCTGAGCTGGGGCGCTCCCATCTCGATGAGGGCGCCGGCATCCTTCACGGCGAGACCGGCCTCCTCGCGCAGGCGCCTCAGCTCGACGCCGAAGCGGCGCTGACGTTCGCTGATCTCGGTCCTGAGTGCCAAGGATCTTCCCTTCCGTGTCGGCGCAGTCTCTCTCCCTGGGACTGCGAGGCGCCACCCACAAGGGTGATGCTCGGCGAAACTGTTGCAGGTTTGAAACTGCCTGCCCTACTCTCAGTGTTGCACCGGTCACTTGGCGGAACGTCAGTGGCCCCCCACCTCTTCCCAGGGGTTACTCATGTGTGCCTTCGTTCCCCCCGACTGCTCCGCCGCCCGCAGCGAGCTCTCCTCCCTCCTCTCCGCCGCCGGGTGGCCGCCCTCCCTCGTCTCCGACGCCGAACTCGCCTTCCACGAGCTCTTCGTCAACGCCTGGGAGCACGCGGGCAGCCCGGCGCCGCTCTGCACCTTCTCCCTCTCGCCCCTCCGCCTCCGGGTGCAGGTGTGCGACGACAGCCCCGTCCTCCCGCCCCCGCCCGACCTCCCCGCGGACCCGCTCTCCCTCTCCGGTCGGGGCCTCCACCTCGTCCGCGCGCTCACCCACCGCTTCGGTGCCGACCCCCGCAAGCACGGCAAGGCCGTCTGGTTCGAACTGGAGCCCCTCGCGTGAACCCGAACCACCACCGCCGGCCGATGCAGCCCACCGATCCCCGGATCCGGGCCTACACCGACGACCACATCCGCACACTCCTCGCCGAACTCCACGAGCGAGGCCGCAAGTTCGGCCTGATCTTCCCCTCCGCGACCACCGACCGGACCCTCGACGGCCGCATCCTCGTCCGCTTCAACACGGCGCCGGCCTCGACCCTCCTCAACCTCCTCACCCTCCTCCTCGACGCCGACCGCGACCGCGAGCGCCCGTGAGGTTCCTGATCGCCACCGCCTTCGCCGTCCTGCTCGCCCTCGCGCTGGCCACCGTCGCCCTGGGCGTGGTCACCCCACTCAACGTTGCAAGGCCCGACGAAGAGGAGCCCCAGGATGTCTGACCTGAACCTCTACCGCCTCCTCTCCGCCGTCCAGCGCATCGCTGGTGTGGAACCCTGAGTCGCATGGACGAGGTTGCGAGCCGCCTGCGCGGCGCCTGGGAGTGGTGGCACGCCGCCATCGAGGACTCCCAAGAAGGCCACTGGATCCGCACCGACTTCGAACGGGAGGTCGTGGACGACATCGCCGCCGTGACCGTCGGCGGCCCGGTGCCGTCCGGTGAACTGCCCTGGCGCGGTCGGCTGGCCCGCATGGCCATGTGGGGCTCGGCCGTCCGGCTCGCCGCGAAGGCCGGGGGCTGGGAGCTGACGTCCGTCGTCGGGGTGGACCCGCCCCGGCCCGCGGGCATGGCCGAACTGCTCTCCGCCCTCTACGCCGTGGGGGAGCTGGGCGAACTCTGGCTGATCCGCCTCAAGGAGGACGGCCCGCCGTCGGCGGTCCTCGCGGCGAGGGCGGAGGCCTTCCTCTTCGGGCCCGGCTCGGCCGAAGACCTTCGCCAGTTCTTCTATGACTAACTGAGTCCCTGGCGGCACACGTGCCAAGGGGGTCTCGGAACAGGAAGTCGGCCCTTCCGACTTCCTGTTCCGGTGGGAGTCGCCGAGTCCGGCGATCGCGACGCAGGGTCAGGGGCGAGTCCCGAGGCGGGGTCCGGGGCGGCTCAGGGGCCGGTCAGGGTCGAACCCGATATCCGGTGCCCGGGCGGCTCGGCAGGATGAAGGACGTCGCAAGGACCCGCCAAGCCGAGCCGATCCCACGGAGTCCCACCCATGAAGCCCCTCGCTCGTCGCGCCGCCACCCTCGCCCTGGCCTGCTCCGCCGGTGCGATCGTCCGGGTCGGCGAGCCGGGCCAGTTGTGGAAGGGCTCCACCGTCGACAGCCGGACCGGCCGCAAGATCCCGGAGAACGCGCACTTCCATGCCGGCAGCATCTCCAAGGTCTTCCAGACGACCGTCACCCTCCAGCTCGCGGCCGAGGGCCGGCTCGACCTCGACCAGACCGTCCAGCACTACCTGCCCGGTCTGCTCCCGGACACCTTCCAGCCGATCACCGTCCGCGAGCTGATCAACTACACCAGCGGCCTGCCGGACGTGGACGAGGGCAAGCCCAACGCCGGCGTCGACGACACGATCGCGAACCGCTACACCTTCCGGACCTTCGACGAGGTCGTCCAGGACACCCTGCGCCCCACCGACCGCCCGTGGCCCGGCCCGCACTTCGCCCCCGGCACCGAGCAGGAGTACAACTCCCTGGCGTTCCGGATCGGGGGCAGGCTCATCGAGCGGATCACCGGCCACTCGTTCAAGGAGGAGGTCACCGACCGCATCCTGGAGCCGCTGCACCTCGACCAGACCTCGGTGCCCGAGGATGACCCCGAGATGCCCCGGCCCTACCTGCACGGCTACATGACCGACAGCCGGGGCGAGGCGGTGGACGTCAGCGAGCAGGGCGGCACCCCGTCCAACATGATCTCCACCCCGGCCGACCTGGACCACTTCATGACCGCGCTGTTCCAGGGCCGCCTGCTGCCCGCCGCACAGCAGAACGAGCTGTTCACCCTGCCCAAGGACGACCAGGGCAAGCCCGTCCCGTTCGTCGGCGGCACCTCCTGCAACAAGGTGGCGTGCTTCGGCGCCGGCCTGATGTCCACGCCGCTGCCGAACGGCGCCGTGCTCTGGGGCAAGACCGGCCACGACGACGGCTACGCCAACGGCATGTTCGCCACCCGCGACCTGTCCGTCCGGGCCGTGTACTCGGTCTCGAACCTCAGCTCCGACTTCGCGGCCCCGACCCCGCTGGCCAACCGCCTGCTGGGAGCCGTCCTGGCGCCGGCTGCCAGGTAGCCGCCGCGGCCGGGGACCATCTCCGCTCACCGGAAGTCGGCCCCGCCGACTTCCGGTGCGTGAATTCCCTGCCGCCTCAGCTGCAACCGAACACCTGTATCCACCCGTTTCAGCAGGTGTGAACCTCACCGGCACCCCGTTCCTCGTCCTCGCGATGCTCCTCGTCCCGCTCTCCGTGGCTCTGCTGATGTACCTGTGGAACCGGGTGCGCGGCCCGCAGGCCCTGCGGTTCGGGTCGCGGCTGCTCATGGTGGCCTTCGCCCAGGTCACGGCGGTGACGCTGGTGTTCGTGCTGGTGAACAACGACAACCAGCTGTACGGCAGCTGGGACGACCTGCTCGGCACCGGCAACCACGTGCGCGCCGTGCCCGTGCCGCCCCCGGCGGACGCCACGGCGGCCGCGAACGCGCCCGACCAGCCCAAGGTGGTGCAGCAGTTCGGGCCGGTGGACGACAACGCCGTGCCGAAGGACGTGAAGACGACCCAGCTCAAGGGCCGGGTGTCCGGGGTGGACGGCGAGGTGCTGGTCTGGACGCCGCCGCAGTACGACGACCCGGCCTACAAGGACAAGAAGTTCCCGGTGGTCGAACTGCTCGCGGGCTTCCCCGGCTCCTCCAGCGCCTGGTTCGGCACGATGACCGCCTCCAAGCAGCTGGCGCCGCTGATGAAGTCCGGGCAGGTCGCGCCGTTCATCCTGGTCGCGCCGCGCGTCGTGCTGCTCGGCAGCCACGTCGACACCGGCTGCGCGGACGTGCCGGGCAAGGTCAACGCCGAGACCTGGTTCGCGCGTGACGTGCCGCAGATGGTGCTGGACAACTTCCGCGCCGAGCCCGGCCCCGAGCACTGGGGGGTGGCCGGCTACTCGGCGGGCGCGCACTGCGCCGTCCGGCTCGCCCTGGGGCACCCGAACCGCTTCCACGCGGCCGTCAGCATGTCCGGCTACAACGACCCGATGGGGGAGCCCGCCTCGCTGACCGCCAAGGACGGGCACCTGCGCGAGGTCTCCAACCCGGTCTACATGCTCCAGCACGCGCAGACGCCGCCCGACGTCGCCCTCTACGTGACGGGCAAGAAGGGCGACGGCTTCGAGGACGCCCTGGCGCTCCAGAAGAACGCCAAGGCGCCGACCACCGTCACCCCGGTGGAGGTCAACGGCCCGCACCTGACCTCCACCTGGCAGCCGCTGGTGCCGTCGGTGTTCACCTGGTTCACCCAGACCATCGGGAAGGGCTGAGGACCAACGGCCGAGGATCAACGGCCGAGGATCAAGGGCCGAGGATCAACGCGGGGGCAGCTCGCAGCCGTCCGGCCCGCAGGCCTCGGCGTCGCCGGGCGCGCCGACCTGGACCAGCGGAGCCGGCACCCGGCTCTCCCAGGCCTGCTCCAGCGCCATGGCGAAGGTCTCGGCGGGCTGGGCGCCGGACACCCCGAGCCGCCGGTCGAGCACGAAGAACGGCACGCCCGTCGCCCCCATGGCGCTCGCCGTCGCCTCGTCCTCGTGCACCGCCTCGGCGTAGGCCTCCGGGTCGGCCAGCACCGCGGCCGCCGCCCCGCCGTCCAGTCCGGCCCCGACGGCCAGCTCGACCAGCCGCCCGGGGTCGAAGGCGGAGCGCTCCTCGGCGAAGTTGGCCCGGTACAGCGCGTCCAGCAGCTCGGCCTGCCGGCCGTGCTCGGCGGCGAAGTGCAGCAGCCGGTGCATGTCGAAGGAGTTCGCGGCGTCCCGGCCCTCGTCCAGGTACGGCAGGCCCTCGCCGCGCGCGTTCTCGGCGATCCGGGCCTCGGCGGCCTCGGCCTGCTCCAGGCTCAGCCCGTACTTGGCGGCGAGCAGCGGGATGAGCGGGCGGGCCGCGCTCGGCGCGTTGGGGTCCAGTTCGAAGGAGCGGTGGACGACCTCCACCTCGTCGCGGTGCGGGAACGCCGCCAGGGCCTTTTCGAACCGGGCCTTGCCGATGTAGCACCACGGGCAGTTGATGTCGCTCCAGATCTCCACGCGCACGGCGCCGCACTCCTTTCGTCGCGCAGGGCTGTCCCGCGTCGATATCCGGGGGAACGTGCTCCGGGACCTGAATATTTCTCGTTCTGAAATATTCAGGTGCGGGGGTCGGCGACCGCCCGCTCGTAGCGGCTCATCCACAGGACCGGGACGTCCTCCCGCCGCTGCCCCGGCAGGCCGAGCCACCGGGCGTCGCCGCGGTGGGTGAAGCCGCGGCGCTCGTAGTAGTCGCGCAGCGAGCGGTTGTGGGAGACGCAGTCCAGGCGCAGCGCGGCCGCGCCGCGCTCGCGGGCGCGGTCCTCGGCCCAGGCGAGGATCACCCCGCCCAGGCCGCGGGCCGACCGGCGGACGGCGAGCCGGTGCACGTAGCCGGCCGTGCCGCCGACGTCCGCCCACAGTTCGTCGGCCCAGTCCAGGGTGACGGTTCCGGCGGTCTTGTCGCCGACGTCCACCAGCCAGGTCTCGCCGCGTTCGATCGCCGCGGCCACCCACGTGGGCGGGAAGCGGTCCGGCCACTGGCGGATGCCGCGCCCGCCCAGCCAGCCGGCCGCCTCGTCCAGCACCTCCAGCACCTCGCCGGTGTCGGCCGGGGTGGCGGGCCGGAACGACACCCGGTCGCCGGCCCACTCGATCGGAGCGTTCGTCGTTGCCACAGTCCTACCGTCCTGCCGTTCGGGTGCGAAGGCCGATGCGGGATCCCCCGCCGTCCAGCGTTCCGGCTCCGCCGGTTCTTCCGGTGCCTCCGGCGGTCCGGGGGTTTCCGGTGCCTCTGGGGCTCCCAGCGGCCCCGGGGCTCCGGGTGCGGGCGGTCGGCCCGGGCGGACGGTCGGGTCCCAGAGGCCGGTGGCCTCGCCGCGCGCGAGGTGCTCGGCGTAGACGGCGGTCTTCCAGGCGATCACCGAGCGGCACTCCTCCAGCGCCCGGATCCGCTCGTCGACGCGCCGCTGGTGGGCGTCGAGCAGGCGCAGCCGCTCGGCCTCGTTGCCGGGGCCCCGGCGCACCAGCTCGGCGAAGTGCCGCAGCTCGGCGAGCGGCATGCCGGACTCGCGCAGCTTGACGCAGATCCGCAGCCACTCCACGTCGAAGGCGCCGTAGCGCCGACGGCCGCCCGCGCTGCGCCGGACCGGCTCGACCAGCAGGCGCTCGCGCTCGTAGAAGCGCAGGGCGTCCACGCTGAGCCCGGTCCGCTCCGCCACCTCGCCGATGCCCAGCACCGCCCCGCCGTCCCCGGCCCCGTCGTCGCCGCCGCCGTCAGCGTCCCCGTCACCCACCATGCCGCCCAGCCTAGTTCGGAGGCGACGGACTTGAACTGGACCGCACTCCAGCTCCTACCGTCCTCGCCATGACCACCGATGACCAGCGGCCGCTCGGCTCGCCCTTCTCCGCCACCAGCACCGCCGAGGCCGTCACGGCCGGCCTCGACCTCTCCGGCCGGACCGCCGTCGTGACCGGCGGCGCCTCCGGCCTCGGCCTGGAGACCGTACGGGCCCTGAGCGCGGCCGGCGCCCGGGTGATCGTCCCGGCCCGCCGGCCGGAGCCCGCCCGCGACGCGCTGCGCCACCTCGACGGCTGCGAGGTCGTGCCGGCGGACCTCACCGACCTCGACAGCGTCCGCTCCGCCGCCGAGCTGATCGCCGGGGCCGCCCGGCACGTCGACCTGCTGTTCGCCGTCGCCGGGGTGATGGCCACCCCGGAGCGGCGCGTCGGGCCGGGCTGGGAGGGGCAGTTGGCCGCCAACCACCTCGGGCACTTCGCGCTCGCCCGCGCGCTCCACCCCTTGCTCGCGGCGCGCGGGGCCCGGGTGGTCGTCAACAGCTCGGCCGGGCACGCCCTGACCGACATCCGCTGGCACGACCCGCACTTCCACGACGGGTACGACAAGTGGCTCGCGTACGGCCAGTCCAAGACCGCCAACGTGCTGTTCGCCGCGCACCTCGACGTGCTCGGCCGGGCGGACGGCGTCCGGGCCTTCGCGCTGCACCCCGGCAAGATCATCACCGGTCTTCAGCGGGAGCTGACCCTCCGGGAGCAGGTCGAGCGCGGCTGGGTGGACGAGCGGGGCGCGGTCGTCGGGGCGGACTTCAAGTCCCCCTCCCAGGGCGCCGCCACCGGCCTGTGGGCGGCGACCTCCCCCCTCCTCGACGGCCGGGGCGGGCTCTACCTGGAGGACTGCGAGGTCGCCCGCGTCGCCGCCCCCGGGGATTCGATGGACGACGGCGGCGTCCGCGCGTACGCCCTCGACCCCGGTTCGGCGGCCCGCCTCTGGGACGTCTCCCTCGCCGCGACCGGAGCCGCCCCGATCACCCGTGGTCGAGGCCGCTGAGCCCGCTGAGGCCGCTGAGCCCACCGAGCCCGCCGCGCTCGGCCGAACACGCCGAGGCGCCCGCTACAGGCAGACCCAGCAGTACAGCCGTTCGCCCGCCGCACGCGCCCGGCGGGCGAGGGCGATCAACTCCCCGGCCAGTGGGAGCAGATCCGTCCGATCCGCCCCGCCCCACTCCTCGGCCTCGGCCCACTGCCGGACGGCCTCCGGTATCCGGTCGTCGGGGACCTCGGCGAGCGCGTCCCGGGCGGCGTCACCGAGCTCGAACGCCCACGGGCCGGTCGACCACGGGTCGTCCTCGTCCCAGGGCCCGTCCGGGCCGGGTTGCGGGGTGGCCGGCCAGACCGGTGTGTCCTCCACCAGGTCGACCCGCCACGGCTCCGCCCGGACCGCCGCGACGAGCTTCCCCAGCAGCACGCCCGGGTCGATCCGCTTGGCCTCGAGCACGTCGAAGTCCGCGCGGACGGCGGCCATCGAGCCGTCGGCCGCCGCCAACGCCCGCACCACGGTCTCCGCGTCGGGTGCGCGGAAGTAGTCGGTCAGCACGCCCATCCAGGCCGCCCCCCTCGTCTCGGTTCCTGCGGGCAGTCCAGCAGACGCCACTGACACCGTTCACTCGATCGGCTGACGCCCGGAGTGGGAAGTCGGCCGGGCCGACTTCCCTTCGAGCGCTTCCTGCGGGCCGTGGTGGACCGCCACCCCGACCACCCACTGCTGCTGGCGATGGCCTCCGGCCTGACC
>NZ_JBHWIV010000009.1:51250-166391 GCF_042731675.1 Kitasatospora sp. NPDC059827
CTGCGGGGCCCGCGTCTGTTGTTTATAAGCCACCGGCCCCCCAGACCCCACTCACACCGTCACCTCGACGGGCGGCCCCCCGGTGTGGTAAGGCGGCGGGCCCCACTTCCCACTCCACGGGCACCCGGCGGCGGCGTCAGCAGGAGATGTTGCCGCCGCCGACGCTGGTGCCGAGCACGCCGACGAACTGCTTGAACAGGTTGATCCGGTCGTTGCGCTCGTCCGGGTTCTTGCCGTTGCACTCCAGGTCGCCGTTGATGCTGCGGATGGTCTCGCCGAAGCCCCGGTTGTTGACGATGGCGTCGTGCGGGGTCATGGTGCCGGCGCCCTTCTGGGTGTCCCAGAACCAGAGGGCCGTCTTCCAGGAGACGGCCGGGTCGGTCTGCACCAGGTTCGGGCTGTGCAGCAGGTCGATGCCCAGGGCGTCGCCCGCGGCCTTGTAGTTGAAGTTCCAGCTGATCTGCAGCGGCCCGCGCCCGTAGTAGGCGGACTTCCCGGCCGGACAGCCGTAGGACTGGCCGGCGTCGCAGTAGTGGCTGTAGTTGGCGGTGTTCTGCTCGACGACGTAGCGCAGCCCGCCGGTCTCGTGGCTGACGTTGGCCAGGAAGGCGGCGGCCTCGCGCTTGCGGGTGGCGTCGTCGCCGCTGGTGGCGAACTTCGGGTAGGCGCCCAGGGCGTCGGTGAGGCCCTTGTACGTGTAGAAGGAGTTCCGGTTCGGGAACATCTTGTTGAACTGGGCCTCGCTGACCACGAAGGACGCCGCGGAGGCCGGTGTGGCGACCGGCCCGGTCAGGGCGAGGGTGCTCAGCACGGCGGCTGCGGCGAGTGCGGAGAGTGCGGAGAGGGTGCGGGAGGGCTTCATCGTTCCTCGTCAGGCTCGTCGGGGATGGGGAAGCGCAAGGTGCTTCGCTCTCGAAGCACCGGAGCCATCGTGGTGGCCGCCAACCCCGACCTGAGCCCTTCTCGGGTCCAAACCACTCGTAAGGGTCGTATCAGAAGGGTCGTCGCAGGAGGGGCAGTTGTCCGCCACGCCCGTCGCGGGGTGATCATCGGCCAGTCATACGCACCGGATAACCTCGTCCGCGCACGAGGACCGAGGAACCAGCGAACACCGCGCGACCGCGACCGGGGGACAGGGCATGGCGCACACCGACGACGACGGCGACGAACGGCTGGCGGCCGAGGGCGAGGTGGCCGTCGCCCGGCTGGCGATCGACTCCGGCGACCTCGACCACGCCGCCGACCACCTCGCCGACGCCATCCTCGCCGACCCCCAGCTGCCCGAACTGCACGAGGCCCTGGCCGAGTTGTGCGCCGCCACCGGCGGCCCGGCCGCGGCCCGCGAACTGTTCCCGCTGGACGGCGAGGTCTACCTGGGCACGGTCGTCTGCCGCGCCCACGTGGAGGCCGCCGCCGGGGACTGGGACACCGCCGTCGGCCTGCTCGCCTCGGCGATCCAGTACGAGCCGGCCCGCCCCTGGGCCCACACCGCGTGGCTCGCCCGCGAGGACCTGCCCACCCTGGTCGACCCGGACGCCGTCGCCCAGGCGGTGGCCCGCGCAGCCGGAGCGCTGCCGGACCCGCTGCCCACCGAACTCGCCGACGCGGTGCGACCCTTCGAGCGCTTCCTGCGGGCCGTGGTGGACCGCCACCCCGACCACCCACTGCTGCTGGCGATGGCCTCCGGCCTGACCCGCCGCTTCGGCGCCACCACCCGCGCCGTCGAACTCGCCGAGCGGGCCCACCGCCTGGCCCCCGACTACCTGCCCGCCGTGATGCTCGGCAACGCCCTGCGCGCCGACGGCCGCCCCGAGCACGCGCTCGCCGTCTGGGAGGCCGAACTGGCCCGGGTCGCACCGGCCGAGGGCAACTCCAGCGGCTACCTCGCCGTGGACGTCGCCGAGCTGTACGGCGCCCTCGGCCGACCCGCCGAGGGCATGCCCTGGCTGGAGCGCGTCCTCGCCGCCGAACCCGGGCACCCCAAGGCCGGCCCCGCCCTGTACGGCCTGCGGCACGCCGTCGACGGCGAGGCGGTCCACCTGCTCGCCCTCGCCGACCACCACCGGGACCACCCCGACCACGCGTACGCCCAGGACCTGCTGGAGCGGCTCAGCCACCGGGAGTCCTGGCTCGGGATGGTCTCCGGCACCACCGAGGCGACCGTCAACGTGCTGCACCAGGTGCTCGGTTCGTCCGGCGCCGGACGCGACACCGAGGTCGACTGCACCGCCTCCGCCGTCGAGCCGCCCAGCTCGGTGCTGGCCGTGCACCTCGCCCTGCCGCGCTCCACGGTGTCCTACCGCTCCGTCGGCGAGCCCGACCCCCGGCTGCCGCTGACCGAGCCCACCACCCGGATCTGGGCCTGGGACGGCACCGACCCGCGCCCGGCCGTCGCCGCGCCCGCCCCGGCCAGCGCCGACCTCGTGCGCGCCACCGCCGAGATCGTCTGGCCGACCGTCCCCGCCGCCTACGACCACGCCGTCCGGCTGGCCGGGCTCCCGCTGGACGAGCTGCTGGGAGTCCTGGTCCACCCGCCGCTGCCCCGCGAGGACGACCTCGGCCGCGCGCTGCTCGCCCACCAGCCCGAGCTGTGGGTGCGCGCCGTCCAGGCCTTCGCCTGCCTCGGCATCGCCCACCACCGCACCGACCAGCCCTGGGAGGGCTCCGAACGCCGCCGGGTGCTGCGCGACCTGCTGCTCGGCCCGGAGGACTGGGTGGTCGAGGCGGCCGGGTTCGCCCTGGTCGCGATCGGCTGGACCCACCCCGCCGCCCGCGCCGACGTCGCCGCACTGCTGCGGCAGCGGCTGCACTACAGCGCCCGGGCGAGCCGCAGCCGGGTGGTGACGATCCTGCGCTCGTACTGCGCCCTGGTGCTGGCCGCGCCGTGGGTGGAGCGGTCCGACCGCGAGCTCGCCCGGCGACTGCTGGCGGCGGCCGAGGCCCAGGACGCCCGGGACGGCGAGGACGGCGGCGACGGCGCGGCCGCCGAGGACGCGAAGGGACCGGAGGGCGCCGAGGGGCCCGGGGAACCAGGGGGACTCGGGGGACCCGGGGACGCCGACGCACCCGGCCCGGTGGTGCCCGAACCCCCGCAGCGACAGCGACAGCGGCCGGCCGAGCCGGGGCGGTCCCGCCCCGGCCTGCTGCGCCGCCTCTTCGGCCGCTCCTAGGCCCGCCTCCTCATTCCGCCCTACACGCCCGGCAGGGTCTCCTGGTCCACCTCGAACCGGGCGACCCGCTCCGCCGGGTCCCGGCACTCCGGCCCCAGCCGGAGCATCCGCGACTCCGGGTCGTGCAGCGGCCGGTGGCAGCGCCGACAGGTGACCCGGGGGCGGAGGACCTGGGTGGTGTCCGTGCCGGGAAGCGGTTCAGTGCTGGTCATGGGGAGACGGTAGCCGCCGCCTCCCGTGGGAGGATCCTCCGCATGGCCACCGACCGCAGCGGCGCCGACCGCAGGAGCGCCGACCGCGCCAACGCCGACCGCAGCGGCGCCGGAGACCCGGCGCGCACCCTCGCCCTGCTCTGGGGGCTCACCGCCGAGGAGAAGCCGGGCCGCCGCGGCCCCCGGCAGGCCCGGTCGACCGGCGAGATCGCCGCCGCCGCCGTCGCCCTGGCCGACGCCGAGGGTGTGGAGGCCGTCACCATGCGCCGGGTGGCCCAGGAGCTGGGGCTGTCCCCGATGGCCCTCTACACCTACGTGCCGGGCAAGGCCGAGCTGCTCGACCTGATGCTCGACACCGTCTACGCCGCCGTGCCCCGCAGCGCCCCGGCGGACGCGGGCTGGCGGGCCCGGGCCACCGCCGTCGCGGACGACAACCGGGCGCTGTTCCGCGCCCACCCGTGGGTCGCCGCCGTCTCCACCAGCCGCCCGCCGCTCGGCCCCGGCCTGATGGCCAAGTACGAGTACGAGCTGCGCGCCCTGGAGGGCACCGGCCTGCCCGACGTCGAGCTGGACGCCGCGCTGACCCACCTGCTCGGCTTCGTCCAGACCTGCGCCCGGATGGCCGCCGACGAGCGGGCCGCCCAGCAGGACAGCGCGATGACCGACGCCCAGTGGTGGCAGGCCAACGCCGAGCTGCTGGCCCGGGTCTTCGACCCCGAGCGCCACCCGGTGGCTGCCCGGGTCGGCGCCGCGGCGGGCGAGGCGCACGGCGGCGCGTACGACCCGGACCACGCGTACGCCTTCGGCCTGGCCCGGGTGCTGGACGGGCTGGAGGCCCTGATCAGGGAGCGGTAGCCCGCCCGTCGTACTCCTCGCGCGCCGCGACCACGGCGGCCACCCGCTGCTCCGACCAGTGGGCGAGCGCCGCGACCAGCTCCGCCGCCTCCCGGCCGAGCGGGGTGAGGCTGTAGTCGACCCTGGGCGGGATCACCGCGTGCGCCTCGCGCAGCACGAAGCCGTCCCGCTCCAGCGTCTGGAGGGTCTGGGCGAGCATCTTCTCGCTGACCCCCGAGACCTGCCGCCGCAGTTCGCTGAACCGGTAGCCGCGCTCGCGCAGCGCGCCGAGGACGAGCACGCCCCAGCGGCTGGTGACGTGCTCCAGCACGCCCCGGGACGGGCACATCCGGTCGAAGACGTTCGCCGGGGGCGGCACCGCGTCGACCGGTGCCCCGCCCACCATGCGCAGGGTGCTTACCTTCATGTCAGTACCCTACTTCGAAGTGCGTACTTTCGAAAGGTTAGTGCCAGCCCTAGGGTGAGTGTCGAGGCCAGAGGCCATTCGAGGTCGGAACCCATCCAGAGGAGCACCCCATGTACGTCGTCACCGGAGCCACCGGCCAGCTCGGCCGCCTCGTCGTCGAGGGCCTGCTGGCCCGGGTCCCCGCGGGCGAGGTGGCGGTCGCCGTCCGCTCCGCCGGGAAGGCGGCCGACCTGGCCGCGCGCGGGGTCGACGTCCGGGTGGTCGACTACGACCGGCCGGAGAGCCTGGCCGGCGCCTTCGCCGCCGGGGACCGGGTGCTGCTGATCTCGGGCAGCGAGGTCGGCCGCCGGATCCCGCAGCACCGGGCCGTGGTCGAGGCCGCGCGGGCGGCCGGGGTCGCCCTGCTCGCCTACACCAGCATCCCGGCGGCGGCCACCTTCCGGCTGGCCGACGAGCACCGGGCGACCGAGGAGCTGGTCCTCGCCTCCGGCCTGCCGTACGCCTTCCTGCGCAACGGCTGGTACACCGAGAACTACCTGGGCGACGCGGCCGGCACGGTCGAGCGCGGCGTGGTGCTCGGCAGTGCCGGGGACGGCCGGGTGGCCACCGCCCCGCGCCGGGACTACGCCGACGCGGCGGTCGCGGTGCTGCTGGGCGACGGCGCGGCTGGCGGCAACGGCGAGGACGAGGGCGCCCGGGGCCGGGTGTACGAGCTGAGCGGCGACACCGCCTGGAGCCTGCCCGAGCTGGCCGCCGAGCTGGCGCAGGCCTCCGGCAAGCCGGTCGCGCACCGCGACGTCACCCCGGCCGAGCACCTGGAGGTCCTGGTCGGCGCGGGCCTGCCGCAGGGCTTCGCCGAGGCGCTGGTCGACGTGGACGCGGGCATCGCGCGCGGCGAGCTGGCCGGCACCCCGGGCGACCTGGCCCGGCTGATCGGCCGCCCGACCGCCCCGCTGGCGCAGTCCGTCCGCGAGGCGCTGGCCGCCCGGTCGACCGGCGCCTGACACGGGCGCCTGAAAGGCCCCTGACCGGCGCGGACGCCGGAGTCCGACCGGCGAGGACGCCGGAGCCGTCCAGCATGCAAGCAATGTCATGACCAAAATCCGGAAACGGAGATGACAGCCCGCCCTCCCGCCCGCTACCGTCGCATCGATATTCGCGCGCGCGGGAGGGCACTCGGCCATGCCACAGACGACCCAGCAGGACAGCGGCCGAGGCCTCTGGTACGGCACGGCGGCCTACGGGATCTGGGGGATCTTCCCCCTGTTCTGGCCGCTGCTGGAGCCCGGCGCCGCCGACGACATCCTCGCCAACCGGATGGTCTGGTCGCTGGTCGCGGTGGTGCTGATGCTGGTCGCCCAGCGGCACTGGAGCTGGATACGCCCGCTGCTGCGCCAGCCCCGCCGGCTCGCCATGCTGGCCGGCGCGGCCACCGTGATCTCCGTCAACTGGGGCGTCTACATCTGGGCCGTCAACAACGGCCACGTGGTGGAGACCAGCCTCGGCTACTTCATCAACCCCCTGGTCACCATCGGCTTCGGCGTCCTGGTGCTCAAGGAACGGCTGCGCACGGTGCAGTGGACGGCCGTCGGCATCGGCGCCGCCGCCGTCGCGGTGCTCACCGCCGCCTACGGGCAGCTGCCCTGGGTCGCGCTCACCCTGGCGCTCTCCTTCGCCACCTACGGCCTGGTGAAGAAGCAGGTCGGGCTGAGCGGGTTGGAGAGCCTGGCCGCGGAGAGCGCCTTCATGTTCCCCTTCGCCCTCGGCTACCTCGTCTACCTGGAGGTCAGCGGGCGCGGCACCTTCGGGCACACGGTGGCCGGCTCGTACGGCTGGGGGCACTCCGCGCTGCTGGTGGTCAGCGGGGTGATCACCGCGATCCCGCTGCTGTTCTTCGGTGCGGCCGCCGTCCGGGTGCCGCTGACGGTGCTCGGCCTGCTGCAGTACCTGGCGCCGGTGTTCCAGTTCCTGATCGGCGTCGCGGTCTTCCACGAGTCGATGCCGCCCGCGCGCTGGGCCGGCTTCGCCCTGGTGTGGGCCGCGCTCGCGCTGCTCACCTGGGACGCGCTGCGCCAGGTGCGGGCGGACCGTGCGGGGGCGGCCAAGGAACCCGTCAGGCGCTGATGTCGCGGCTGGTGAACCGGGCCCAGGCCGCCGAGCCGAACACGGCGACGTAGGCGGCCTGGAGGCCGAGGTCCTTCCACACGCCGTCCCAGTACATCGGCTCGCGCAGCAGGTCCGAGAAGCTCATCCAGTAGTGGGTGAACAGGAACGGCCGGACCGCGTCCAGCTGCGGGAAGGCGTCCAGGATCTGCACCGTGATCACCAGCCCGACGGTCGCGGCCATCGCCGCGATGCCGCTGCCGGTGAGGGTGGAGACGAACAGCCCGATCGCCACCAGCCCGGCCAGCGAGGCGGCGACCACCCCGGCCACCAGCACCGCCCGCAGCAGGGCGTCGCCGAAGCCGATGGTGTCCCCGGAGATCAGGGTGACCTCGCCGAGCGGGAACAGGGCGGCGCCGGCGGCCAGTGCCGTCACCGCGACCGCCGCGGTGGCGGCCAGGCAGAACACCAGCCCGGCGGTGAACTTGGCGGCCAGCAGCCTGGTCCGCCCGGCGGGGGCGACCAGCAGGTAGCGCAGCGTCCCGGTGGCCGCCTCGCCCGCCACCGAGTCCCCGGCGACCACGCCGACCGTCATCGGCAGGAAGACCGGCAGGGCCACCGCCAGCGCGGTGAACACCAGGAACAGGCCGTTCTGGGTGGTCTGCGCGATGAAGCTCGGCGCGCCGCCGCCACCGCCGTGCGGACTGTCGGTGTTGAGCTTGACGATCACCCCGATCAGGACCGGCAGCGCCGCCAGGATGCCCAGCAGCACCTTGGTGCGCATCCGGCGGAAGGTCAGGTGCAGTTCGTTGCGGAACAGCGCCAGGAACCCGGACGCGGTCTGCGGCCGCCGCCCGGCCACCAGCACCGTCCCGCCCGCCGCCGACCCGGCCGTGGCCGCTCCGCCTGCGGCCGCTCCGCCCGTGGCGGCTCCGGTCGTAGCCGTCCCGCCCGCCGAAGCCTCAGCCCGCGACATCGAAGCCCTCCCCGGTCAGCGCCACGAAGGCGTCCTCCAACGTGCCCCGCTCCAGCCCGAACCCGTGCACCCGGACCCCGGCCTCGACCAGCGCCGCGCACAGCTTGGGCAGCGCCTCGTCGCCGCTCGCGCCCAGCTCGCCGTCGACCCGGCCCTCGCCGGGCACCAGCGCGCCCACCTGGTGGGCGGCCAGCACCTCGGCGGCCTGCGCCACGTCGGGGGTGCGGACCACCAGCCGGCCCTGGGCCCGGGCGGCCAGCTCGGCCACGGTGCCCTGGACGACCAGCCGGCCCCGGGACATCACGGCCGCGTGGGTGCAGACCTGCTCGATCTCGTCCAGCAGGTGCGAGGAGAGGAACACCGTGGTGCCCTCCGCCGCGACCTCCCGCACCAGCGCCCGGATCTCCCGCATGCCCTGCGGGTCCAGCCCGTTGGTCGGCTCGTCCAGCACCAGCAGCTCGCGCGGCTGCAGCAGCGCCGCGGCCAGGCCCAGCCGCTGCTTCATGCCGAGCGAGTAGGCGCGGGCCTTCTTCCCGGCGGCGGCGCTCAGGCCGACCCGCTCCAGCGCCGTCCCGACCCGCTGCCGGCGGGTGCGCGGGTCGGCGGTCGGGTCGGCGGCGTCGAAGCGGACCAGGTTGTCCCGGCCGGAGAGGAAGCCGTACAGCGCCGGGCCCTCGATCAGCGCGCCCACCCGGGGCAGCACGGTGGCGACGGACTGCGGCATCGACTCGCCGAGCACGGTGGCGGAGCCGGAGGTGGGGGCGATCAGGCCCATCAGCATCCGGATGGTGGTGGTCTTGCCGGAGCCGTTGGGGCCGAGGAAGCCGAACACGGAGCCGCGCGGCACGGCCAGGTCCAGGCCGTCGACGGCGAGTTGGCCGCCGCGGAAGCGCTTGGTCAGGCCGCGGGTCCTGATCACGTCGTCGGTACGGGGGGCCTCGGGAGCGGAAGGAACGGGGGCCGGGCGCGACGCGGCGCCCGGACCCCCGGCCGACTCCGTAACGTCCCCCGTTACGGGAGCCTCGGTCATGCGTCAGTTCACCCCGGCGGCGTGCTGGAGGACCGGCAGGGTCACCGCACCGGCGAAGACCCGGCCGTCGTCGGTGAGCAGGACGTTGACGACCTTGGTGCTGATCAGGGTGCCGCCGCCGACCGGCTTGCCGAGCGACTTCACCAGCGCCTGCGGGTTCATCGACCGGCTCTGGTGCTTGCCCTGCTTGCCGTTGCCCTGCTTGCCGTCGCTCTGCGGGCCGCCGAAGGGCGCCCCGGTGCTGCTGGGCAGCTGGGTGGAGACCACGGCCGTCCAGCCCTCGCCGATCACGTTCACGCCGTCGTGGCCCTTGGCCCGCTCACCCGCGGGGCCCTGTCCGCCGGCGGCGCCCTGGGCGCCCTGGTCGCGGGAGCCGTGGGCGCCCTCGGCCGCCGTACCCGCCTTCTGCTCCGTCACCTTGGCGCCCTTGGGCACGGTGAAGTCGAAGGTCTTGGCGGCGGGCGCGGCGAAGGACACGTCGGTGAAGTGCACGTCCAGCACGGTGGAGCCGTCGGTGGACTTCACCACCACCGCGAGCGGCACCCCGTTGTCGGCCGCCACCGAGATCCGCACCTCGGAGATCGTCGAGCCGACCTGGGTCGGCTTGACGCTCAGCCGGTACGCCTTCTGCCCGGCCACGTTGGCCGTTCCGTCGACGGTGACGGAGGTGGTGCCGGCACTCCCGGTCAGGAACTGCTTCGCGGCCTCCTGCGGGGTGGTCGGCACCCCGGCGAGCGGGCCCTTCGGCTTCCCGGCGTGATCGGTGTGATCGGTGTGACCGGCGGGCCCGGCCGGACGCCCGGTCAGGTGCAGGGCGGTGTTGGTCGAGCTGTCCCAGGCCCAGCTCTGGTCGCCGTTGCGGACCAGGGTGTAGCCGGCCATGTTCTCCATCAGGTCGACCCGCTGACGGTCCGGGCCGTCCACCGCGACCCGCAGCGTCCGGTCACCGCCGAGCAGGCCGAGCAGCTTGGCCTGCGGGTCCGCGCCCGCGCCGCCGTCGGTCCCGCCGCCGTGTCCGGCCGCCGCGCCGAGGCCGCCCGCGGCCGCGCCCAGCAGCTGGCTGGGCACCCCGAGGTCGGTGGAGACGGAGACCGTCCCGGACAGGGTCTGGGCGTCCGAGCCGAGCACCTTGGCCACCACCTGCTCGGCGGACAGCTGCGGCAGGTCCGGTGGCGAGTCGGCGGCCAGCGCCGGCACCAGCCCGACCCCGGCGGCGATCGCCGCGACCACCGCCACCGGCACCCCGACCCGCACCAGGGTGCGCCGCCGTGAGCGGTACGGCACCCCGCCGTCCGAACGGTCTTCCCCCGCCGTCCCATTGGTCATGGCGTCCTCAACTCCTCTACGAACCCGTGCGATTGGCCCTGCACCTCCATTAGAGGCCGGTACCGCCGCCACGTCATCGCCCTGCAGGGGCACTTCGAGGTGAACCTGGCGGGTACGCCGACCCTGAGACGGCCTCAGGGTTGGGTCATCCCGTCGTACCACCCTGGCGTAGGGTCGCGCCATGGACGGAACCGCAACGGACGCAAGCAACCCTCCGACCGCGAACGCCATGCGGCGCGCCCTGCGCCGCGCCCGGGACGGCGTGGCCCTCGACCCGACCGAGGCCGCCGTCCTGCTCCAGGCCAGAGGCGAGGACCTGCGCGACCTGTGCGCGAGCGCCGCCCGGGTGCGCGACGCCGGCCTGGAGGCGGCCGGCCGTCCCGGCGTCATCACCTACTCCAAGAGCGTGTTCATCCCGCTCACCCGGCTCTGCCGCGACAAGTGCCACTACTGCACCTTCGTCACCGTCCCCGGCAAGCTGCGCCGGGCCGGGCACGGGATGTTCATGTCCCCGGACGAGGTGCTGGAGGTGGCCCGGCGCGGAGCCGAACTCGGTTGCAAGGAAGCCCTGATCACCCTCGGCGACAAGCCCGAGGACCGCTGGCCCGAGGCCCGCGAGTGGCTGGACGCGCACGGCTACGACGACACCGTCGCCTACGTCCGGGCCATGTCCATCCGGATCCTGGAGGAGACCGGCCTGCTGCCGCACCTCAACCCCGGGGTGCTCAGCTGGACGGACTTCCAGCGCCTCAAGCCCGTCTCGGCGTCCATGGGCATGATGCTGGAGACCACGGCCACCCGGCTGTGGAGCGAGCCCGGCGGCCCGCACTTCGGCTCCCCGGACAAGGAACCCGCCGTCCGGCTGCGGGTGCTGGAGGACGCGGGCCGCAGCTCCGTCCCCTTCACCAGCGGCCTGCTGATCGGCATCGGCGAGACGTACGAGGAGCGCGCCGAGTCGCTGTTCGCGCTGCGCAAGGTCTCCCGGGCCTACCACGGCGTCCAGGAACTGATCCTGCAGAACTTCCGGGCCAAGCCGGACACCGCGATGCGCGGCATGCCCGACGCCGAACTGGACGAGCTGGTCGCCACGGTGGCCGTCGCCCGGCACCTGCTCGGCCCGACCGCCTGCCTCCAGGCGCCGCCGAACCTGGTCGACGGCGAGTACGAGCGGCTGATCGCCGCGGGCATCGACGACTGGGGCGGCGTCTCCCCGCTCACCCCGGACCACGTCAACCCCGAGCGCCCCTGGCCGCAGATCGACCGCCTCGCCGAACGCTCCGCCGCGGCCGGCTTCGAACTGCGCGAGCGCCTCGCCGTCTACCCCGAGTACGTGCTGCGCGGCGAACCCTGGCTGGACCCGCGGGTGCTGCCGCACGTCCGCGCCCTGGCCGACCCGGCCACCGGCCTGGCCGACCCGGACGCGGCCGTCCTGGGCCGCCCCTGGCAGGAGCCCGAGGACCTGCCCGAGTCGTACGGCCGGACCGACCTGCACACCGCCGTCGACACCGAGGGCCGCACCGGCGACCGCCGGGCCGACTTCGAGGACGTGTACGGCGACTGGGAGGTGCTGCGCGAGCAGGTGCTGGCCAAGGGCGCGCCCGAGCGCCTCGCCGGGGACCTGCGCGAGGCGCTGGCGGTGGCCGCCGACGACCCGACGAAGCTCACCGACGACCACGCGCTGGCGCTCTTCCACGCCGACGGCCCGGCCCTGGACGCCCTGTGCCGGATCGCCGACGACGTCCGCAAGGCGGCGGTCGGCGAGGAGGTCACCTACTGCGTCACCCGGAACATCAACTTCACCAACGTCTGCTACACCGGCTGCCGCTTCTGCGCCTTCGCCCAGCGCCGCACCGACGCCGACGCCTACACCCTCTCCCTGGAGCAGGTCGCCGAACGGGCCGCCCAGGCCTGGGAGGTGGGCGCCACCGAGGTGTGCATGCAGGGCGGCATCCACCCGGACCTGCCCGGCACCGCCTACTTCGACATCGCCCGCGCGGTGAAGGAGCGGGTCCCCGGCATCCACGTGCACGCCTTCTCGCCGATGGAGGTGGTCAACGGGGCCACCAGGACGGGCCTGTCGATCCGCGACTGGCTGCAGCGGGCCAAGGAGTCCGGTCTGGACACCATCCCCGGCACCGCCGCCGAGATCCTCGACGACGAGGTCCGCTGGGTGCTCACCAAGGGCAAGCTGCCGGCCGCGACCTGGGTCGAGGTGGTCAGCACCGCGCACGAGCTGGGCATCCGCTCCTCGTCCACCATGATGTACGGGCACGTGGACACCCCCGCGCACTGGCTCGGGCACCTGCGGCTGCTCGCCCAGATCCAGCAGCGCTCGCTCGAATCCAACAGCGCTGGCGGCTTCACCGAGTTCGTCACCCTCCCGTTCATTCACACCAACGCCCCGGTCTACCTGGCCGGCATCGCCCGCCCCGGCCCGACCGCCCGGGACAACCGCGCCGTGGTCGCGATGGCCCGGCTGCTGCTGCACCCGCACATCCCCAACATCCAGACCAGCTGGGTCAAGCTGGGCGCCGAGGGCGCGGCCGAGATGCTCCGCTCCGGTGCCAACGACCTCGGCGGCACGCTGATGGAGGAGACCATCTCGCGGATGGCCGGCTCGGCGTACGGCAGCTACAAGTCGGTGCGCGACCTCCAGGCGATCGCCGAGGCCGCCGGCCGCCCGCACCGCCAGCGCACCACCCTCTACGGCGAGGTGCCCGCCGAGCGGCGGGCGGCGGCGCTCGCCTCGGACGGGCACCTGCCGGAGCTGCTGCCGGTCCTGGACTGAGGCCGGGCGCCGGAACCCCGGCCGCCGTACGGGCGGCGGCCGGGCGGGACCGGGCGGTCGGGGGACCGGGCGGGACCGTTACGGGCGGGTGGCGGGCCGGGCGGGGCAGGGGCCGTGCGGGTAGGGACCGTACCGGCAGGGGCCGGGCGGCGGCCGGGCAGGGGCCGGACGGGGGCGGCGGACTCCGTGGGAGGCCGTCCTTCCGTTCGAACCTTCGAAGTACAGTGCCAGGGCGCGTCGGCGGCCGTGGTGTCGCACGCGGCCCCCGACCCCGACGAAAGGCGCCCCGTCGTGATGCCACTGTGGTCACGAGCCCAGCAGCAGGACTTCCGCAGCCGGGTGCGCGGCTGCCTGCTCGGCGGTGCCATCGGTGACGCGCTCGGCGCCGGCGTCGAGTTCGAGCACCTGGAGAAGATCCGGGCGCAGCACGGCCCGCAGGGCGTCACCGGCTACCTCCCCGCCTACGGGCGCACCGGCGCCGTCACCGACGACACCCAGCTCAGCCTGTTCACCGTGGACGGCCTGATCCGCGCCCACATCCGGCGCGACACCGGCAGCTGGCACCCGCCCACCGACCTGCACCTGGCCTACCTGCGCTGGGCCGCCACCCAGCGCGACTGGGGCCCGGACGAGCGCCGCCCCGACCTCGGCTGGCTCGGCCGCGAGGAGTGGCTGTACGCCCAGCGCGCCCCCGGCCAGGGCTGCCTGACCGGCCTCACCGGCCCGGACGGCGAGCGCCTCGGCACCCTGGACCGGCCCAAGAACCCGCACTCCAAGGGCTGCGGCACGGTGGTGCGGGCGGCGCCCTTCGGGCTGCTCACCACCTGGGAGCCGGGTCTGGTGTTCCAACTCGCGGTGGAGTGCTCGGTGCTCACCCACGGCCACCCCACCGGCTACCTCGCGGCGGGCGCCTTCGCGGTGATCGTCCAGGCCGTCGCCCGCGGCGGCACCCTGGAGGAGGGCGTGCACCTGGCACTGGCCCTGCTCTCCGAGCGGCACGGGCACGAGGAGACCACCGCCGCGCTGCGCGCCGCACTGGACGCGGTCCGGGCCGGCGAGCCGTCCGCCGAGCGGGTCGAGGCCCTGGGGGAGGGCTGGGTCGCCGAGGAGGCGCTGGCCATCGGGGTCTACTGCGCGCTGGTCGCCCACGACGTCCGCTCGGGCCTGCTGCTGGCCGTCAACCACTCCGGGGACAGCGACTCCACCGGTTCGATATGCGGCAACCTGCTCGGGGTGCTGCACGGCGACACCGCGCTGCCGCCGGGCCTGGTGGCCGGGCTGGAGGGGCGCGGCGCGATCCTCGAACTCGCCGACGACTTCGCCCTGGAGCTGATGCACGGCACCGAACTGCACGACCGGCAGAGCCCGGAGGGGGCCGACTGGGCGGTCCGCTACCCGGTGGCGCACTGAACGGGGGCGCTCCGGCTAATGCCTTCGTGTAGGGCGCCTTGGTGAAGGGCGCGTTGGTGAAGGGCGCCTTCGTGAAGGACGGCCCCCGGAACGACAGTTGCCCGTAGCGCCGACCGCCGCCGCTCGGGGCGACGGACAGCGCTACGGGCAACTGGGCCGAGCACGGATCCCGTTCAGACCTCGCCGAAGGCCCCCGCCGCCGCAGCGGACGCGAAGGCGTTCCAGGCCTGGGTGGAGAAGCGCAGCTGCGGACCGGCCGGGTCCTTGGAGTCCCGGACCGCGACCGCTCCCGCGGCCGGTCCGGCGATCTCCACGCAGGCGCCCTGGCCTCCACTGTGACTGCTCTTGCGCCAACGGGTTCCGTGCTCGGCGGGGGTGCTCATTCGTGGTATCCCTTTTCGATGTCGGCTATCAGCGACCGGCTCTCCGCGACACCGAGTGCGGCCGCTCTCAGGTAGTCGTACAGACCGGTATAGCGGCGCACATCGGTCTCCTTCTCCAGGTAGAGATCGCTCGTCACACCTTCGAAGTAGACAACCGTGGAATCGGCTGACTCCGGGAACTCCAGCAGGGAGAATGTCCCGGTCATACCGGGGTGGGCGCCGTGCGAGAACGGGATCACCTGGATGGTGATGTTCGGGCGCAGGCTCAGCTCCAGCATCTGCCGCAGCTGGCGGGCCATGACCTCGCGGCTGCCGACCTCGCGGCGCAGCGCCGCCTCGTCTATGACGGTCCACAGGCTGCCGAGCTGGTTCTCGCCGTGGACGCGCTCCTGGCGCTTCATCCGCACCTGGACCCGGCGCTGCACCGCGATCGCGTCGGTGTCCGGCTGGGTGCCCTCGACCACCGCCTGCGCGTACTGCTCGGTCTGCAACAGGCCGGGGATGAAGGAGGACTCGTACGCGCGGATCGAGGAGGCCTCGGCCTCCAGCCCGATGTAGACGCTGTACGGGGTCGGCATGTCGTTGAAGTCGTGCCACCAGCCGCGCTGGCGGGACTCCTTGGCCATCTCCATCAGGCTGCCGCGCATCTGCTCGTCGGCCACGTTGTACACGTCGCAGAGGTCGCGCACGTCGCGCTGGCTGATGCTGCGGCGGCCGTTCTCCAGGCGGCTGATCTTCGACTGGGAGACCATCAGGCGGCCGGCCACCTCCTCCGCCGTCATCCCCAGGCCCTCGCGGAGTTTGCGCAGCTCGGAGCCGAGGCGTCGGCGGCGCACGGTGGGATTGATGTTCGCGGACACGTCGACCTCCGGCCGAACCTCTGGTGATCGTTGGAACGGCAGCCCTCGGAACACTTCGGACATTGGGACCAACCCCCCTGACTTGGAGCAGCATGCCACCTTGGGCCAGGTCGGCGCCGGGGAATCACAGCAGCGCGGTAGAACAGATCATCGGAAAAGCGCGTCTGTGAGACAGCGGAAGCCCCCAGGTGGTAATGCGGCTCGGCGACTCGAACCGGTAGTTGCGGTGGGCCCCCACGGGCCTGCGGGAACGGCAGAGGGGCGGTCGCCGGGCGACTTGCGTCGCGGGGCGACCGCCCCTCTGTGCTCCTGGTGCTTCTCGTGCTTCCGGTGTTCCCGATGCCTCCGGTGGTGCCGGTGGTGCCGGTGGAACCGGTCGTCCTGGTGGTGCGGAGAAGTGCGAAAGGTCGTTCAGCGCCGCCGAGGGGCACGAACGGTGCGCCGCGCGCTGCCGGGCGTTCCCTCGGACCTTCGGTCGGACGCGCCGTGGTCCGGGTCGTCGGACGTGCCGCCCGGGTCGTCTCCCGGTACGGGTCCGGCGGCCCGGGTCAGCGCACCCCGACCCGCGGTGCGGGGACCCGCCCGCCCGGGGCCCGGCCCGCGGCACGGGCACCGGAGCGACCGGAAGCGGCCCCGGAACCGGCCCCAGGGCCCTGGGATGAACGGTTCTGCTGCGCCGGCAGGCCGTTCTGCACGTCCATCACGGCATGCGCGACCATCCCGCCCAACGGGTCGTACCGGATCAGGTCGCGCAGCCGCGACCGTGAGGACCGGCCCTCGTTGCCCGGGTACAGGTGCTTGCCCAGCCCCACCGAGTGGGCGAGGGCCGCGAGCGCGGCCGTCCGCGGGTCCGGCGGCACGCCGGTGCGGATCGCGGTGTCCAGTCGCTGCTTGATCGCGGCGTTGGTGCAGTCGTCGGACGCCTGGTACCGGGTCGTCGGCAGCACCCCGCACACCTGCCCCGGCACGGCCGTGACCATGCCGCAGCGCTCCAGGTGCGCCAGGTACGTCTGCCGCAGCCCCAGCCGGGGCCCGCCGATCCAGTGCGCCGCGCGGACCGGACTGCCGCGTCGGCGCAGCAGTTCCAGTGCGTGGTCGAGGGTCGGGTCACCGGTCGGTCGTGCGAGCACGACGGCGATCCGGTCACCCTCCGGTACGATCCGTCCGGCCAGGGACAGCTCGACGAGCTGGGCCCCGGCGAGTCCGAGGTCGAGGGTCTGCGGCTGCGCCGTGGTACCCGTGGTCGGGTCCAAAGCGAGCAGCAAGAGTTCCTCGGGAACAGTTCTGCGGCTCTTGCCCATCCAAGCCTCCCCGCGTGGATGAGAGACAGGGTGACGCCTCTCACACGGGCTTGTCGAGTACGCCTCCGAATCGTGACCTTGCGGTGAAGGCGCGGAACCGGCGGCCTCGGGCCCGGCGTCTGACCCTTGAACAGACCGCGTTGCGGCCGTGCGGCGGCAATAAGCCCCGGTCGGGCGGGGTGTGCGCGGCCGGACGGCCGTCGGTGGCGGAGACTGTACAGGTACACGGGGCGGGGCGTCGGCTTCCCGAAATCGGGTCTGCCGGTGCCCCGCCGGGCGTTGAGGAGGCTGGGATACGTGGGCGAGTCCCCCGACAGGGTGCTGAGGGACGGCGAGCGGGAGCGGGAGCGGGACCGCGAGCGCGAGCGGAAGGGCGAACGGGAGGGTGCGGCGGCTGCCGGGGCGTCAGCCGGGGCCGTCCGGTCCTCGGCCGCCGCCTCGACCGGGGCTGCCGCCGACGCGTCCGCTGACGCCTCGCCCGCCGCCGACACCGCTGCCGACACCGCTGCCGACACTGCCGCCGGCACCTCGGCCGACTCCTCCGTGGACGGGCCGAAGACGGGCACCAAGGGCGGCCCGACGGTGGAGCTCCGTGTCCGGGATGTGGACAGTCGGACGACCATGCTGCGGCTGCCGACGGACGACCGCACCACCGCCCTGCGGCTGCCGGTGGACAACCGGACCACCGCGCTGCGCCTGCCGGAGGAGCTGCGCAGGCCCTCGGACGAGGGCGGTTCCGGGGGCGGCGCGCAGAAGGAGAAGGACGCGCCGGAGATCGACGGCGAGAAGAGGGGCGCCGAGCGGACGCCCGTCGCCGACCCGCGTCTCGCCATCCGGACCGCCGCGGCGACGGAGCCGGTCGGCAAGGCCGACGGGGCCGACACGGTGGACGAAGCCGACGAGGCCGACGAAGCCGACGGGCCCGATGAGGCGGCGACGGCCGAGAAGCAGGCGGAGGCCGAGAAGCCGGAGAAGGCCGACGCGCCCGAGACCCCCGGAGCTTCCGAGACCTCCGAGGCCTCCGAGACCCCCGACGCCACCGCGCCCCTCGCACTGACCGGGAACGGGCAGCCCGGTCAGCGCTCGGGCGGGGCGGGGCAGTCGGGCCGGTCCGAGAAGCTGGAGAAGCCCGCCCCGCTCCGCACCCCCGCGGCCCCGGCGGCGCCGCCCGCCGCCGGCAGCGTCCCCGAGCCCCCGGAGCCCGCTCCGCTGCCGGAGCCGGACCCGGCCCCCGAACCGCTGCCCCGGCCGGCCCCGAAGCCGGCCCCCACCCCCACCCCCGCGCCGACACCGCTGCCCGAGCCGGACCGGCGGCCGGTGCCGCCCGTCCCGCCGCTGCCCCGGCCCGAGCCGCTGCCCTCCCAGCAGGTGCCGCCGCGGCCGGAGCCCCGGCCGACTCCGGAGCCCCAGCCCGAGCCCCAGCCCTCGCCGGAGAACACCGCCGAGGCGATGGAGGTGCTCGCCACCCTCAACGCCCGCCCGGTCTCGCCGCTGCGCCGCGCGCTCAAGCGGGTCACCATCTGGACGGCCTTCCTGGCCGTGGTGCTCGGCGTGCTCGTGGTGGGCCAGCTGCTGCGCCCGCTGCCGGACCCGAAGCTGCGGATGACGACCGCGGGCAGTTTCAGCTTCGCCGGCGACCAGTTGGACCTCGCCTGGCCGACCAAGGGCCAGTCCGCCGCCGAGGTGGTCGGCGTCGGAAGCCTGGGCACCTCGGGTCAGGAGGCGCCGGCCTCGATCGCCAGCGTCACCAAGGTGATGAACGCCTACCTGATCCTGCAGAAGTTCCCGCTCAAGAAGGGGGAGAGCGGCCCCAAGATCAAGGTGGACAAGCAGGCCGCTCAGGAGTCCGGCAACGCCGACGAGTCCCGGGTGACGCTCGTCGAGAACCAGGAGCTCACCGAGTACCAGGCGCTGGAACTGCTGATGCTGCCGTCCGCCAACAACGTGGCCCGGCTGCTCGCCCGTTTCCACTCCGGCTCCGAGGACGCGTTCGTCAAGCAGATGAACGACACCGCGGCCAAGTTCGGCATGACCAACACCACCTACGCCGACCCGGCGGGCTACAACGCGGACACCAAGTCCACCGCGAAGGACCAGCTCAAGCTGGCCGAGCAGGTCATGCAGGACGACATCTTCCGGCAGATCGTCTCCACCCCGGACACCACGTTCAACAACGCGAAGATCTCCAACACCAACAACCTGATCAACCCGAAGACCGGCGTCATCGGCGTCAAGACCGGTTCCAGCACCCCGGCCGGCGGCTGCCTGATGTGGGCCGCCTACAAGGAGATCGGCGGCGTGAAGCGGCTGATCCTCGGCGTCACCCTGGGCCAGCAGGCCACCAGCCCGAACCCCGGTGACGGCATCCTGCCGACCGTGCTCAAGGTCAGCGGCAAGCAGATCCAGGCCGCGCAGAACGGGCTGACCGGCCAGACCGTGGTGAAGAAGGGCGACGTGGTCGCCAGCGTGGACGACGGCCTCGGCGGCAAGGTCCAGGTCGTCGCCACCAACGACCTGGTGGTACCCGGCTTCCCGGGCGTCACCGGCACCGTCACCCTGGACCCGTCCGCCCTGGGCCACAACGAGAAGGCGGGCAAGGAGGTCGGCACGCTGCGCGTGGGCGCGGGCGACAGCCGGACGGAGGTCCGGGTGGCCCTCCAGAGCGACCTGAACCCGCCGTCCATCGAGTCCCGCCTGCTGCGCCTGCTCTGACCGTCCCGGCGCGGGGGAAGCCGGCTCGCCCGGCTCCCCTCGCGCTGTCCCCCCGTCAGACCCCGGCACCCCCGCCTCCCGGACCGCCACCCCCGGCCGACCCCTGATCCGGTACGCTGTGAACGGCCTGGTCACCGACCGGCCACGCCTCAGTAGCTCAGGGGATAGAGCACGGCTCTCCTAAAGCCGGTGTCGCAGGTTCGAATCCTGCCTGGGGCACATTCAGAACCGCAGTTCGCAGGCCCTCCGCCCACCCGGGCGGAGGGCCTGCGGCGTTCCCGCCCCCTGGGCGTGCCACTGCCGCGCTGCCCGGGGAGGGCGGATCAGCGGACCGGACCGTCCAACTCGCCGTCCTCCAGCGGCTCGTCGGCCCGCGGCATGCGGACGGACGGCACGATGACCCGCTGGACCCTGGGCCTGGTGCGCCAGTTGACCCGTCGGACGTCCCGGGCCAGGGCGCCCGGCCGCCAGAGTTCGATCACGGCCGTCACGACGCCCAGCACGGCGCCGGCGGCCAGCCAGCCGGCCAGTACGTCGCTGGGCCAGTGCACCCCGAGGGCGGTCCTGGTCCAGCCGATGGTCAGCACCGTCACCGCGGCCACCGCGCAGGCGGCGGTCCGGCCGCGTCGGCCGACCCGGTACCAGACCAGGCCGACCAGGACGGCACAGGTGATCGCCGAGGCCATGGCGTGCCCGGAGGGGAAGGCCGGGCCGCCCGCGTGCGACACCGGGTCGGAGAAGGCGGGCCGCTGCCGGCCGACGGCCAGCTTGAGCGCCCACTGGGCCGCCCAGCCCACCAGCGCCTGGGCGGCCACCCAGCCGGCCAGCACCCGGGCACCGATCAGCAGGAGCCAGGCGGCCGCACAGCCCAGCAGGATACGCATCGTGACCGGGCCGCCGATGTCGGAGAGGGTCTGCACCGCGGCGGTCCAGATCCGGTGATCGCGTGCGTAGGAGTGCAGTCCGCCGATCCAGTCCTGGTCGAACTCGTGCAGGGGGTGCCAGCGGCCCGTCACCAGCGTCGCCAGGAGGCCGAACAGCGCGGCGCAGCCCAGCGCGACCGACGCGTCCCGAAGGAGGCGGCGATGACGCACGGTGACGGGTCTCGTGCTGTTGGTCAGGTGCATGCCTGACACCTTCCCAGTGCGCTGTGCCGATCGGGAGCTGGAGTGATAGCGATTCGGCATCTTTTGTGCGGAGGACCTGCGTGCGCCGGGGGGCGGGCGCGGGCGGAAGCCGGGGGCGCGCGGGAACGTCCACAAGCGTTCGCCTGTTCAACCCATGGGCGACGGTTGCGTGTGCGGTCGGTGAAGAGGCGCTCCACGAGCGGTCGCGAACGGGCACCCGAGGTGCCCGGGCGGTCACCGAGTGTCCAGAACCGTGGTGAAAACCGGCAGGATACTGCATCACGAGGAAGAATCTGAACGACTTGGGAATGTTGTCCGGAATCTGTTCGTTGGATCGTTACGTGTGAGCCCCTGGGGGCCCGCACTTCTTGCCCTCCAGGGGGGCAGGCAGGCAGACCTCGGCAACACCAGCAAAGGGAGCAAGCATGGCCACCCGTGCCGTCGTTCGCGACAGGGCCGACCGGACTCGCGCGGCCCGCCCGACCAACCTTGAGGCCGACCGCGACCTGGTCGGTATGTACCTCGACGAGATCGCCAGGACGCCCCTGCTCGATGCCGCCGAGGAGGTCGAGCTCTCGCTGCGGATCGAGGCCGGTGTGTACGCCCAGCACCTGCTGGAGGAGAGCGAACTCCCCGACGGCCGGCTCCCCGACGGCATCACGCGCGAGGAGCTGGAGACGATAGCCGCCGACGCCGAGCGCGCCAAGGACGTCTTCATCCGCTCGAACCTGCGCCTGGTGGTGGCCGTCGCCCGGCGCTACCCGCGCAGCGGCCTGCCCCTGCTGGACCTCATCCAGGAGGGCAACGCCGGTCTGGTGCGCGCCGTCGAGAAGTTCGACTACGCCAAGGGCTTCAAGTTCTCCACCTACGCGACGTGGTGGATCCGGCAGGCGATCACCCGCTCGATCGCCGACCAGTCCCGCACCATCCGGCTGCCCGTGCACCTGGTCGAGGAACTCGGCCGGATCCGCCGGGTGCAGCGGGAGAAGTCCAAGGAACTGGGCCGTGAGGCGGAGCCGGCCGAGATCGCGGCCGAGCTGGACACCACCGAGGCCCGGATCAAGGACGTGCTGGACTGGGCGCGGGACCCGGTCAGCCTCAACATGTCGGTCGACGACGAGGGCGAGACCCAGTTCGGCGACCTGGTGGAGGACACCGGGGCGACGTCCCCCGAGGACGCCGTGATGGTGATGCTCCGCCGCGAGGAGCTGGACGGCCTGATCGGGCGGCTGGACGACCGCACCGCCTCGATCATCCGCTCCCGCTACGGCATGGAGGACGGCCGCGAGCGCACCCTCACCGAGGTGGGCAAGCAGCACGGCCTCACCCGCGAGCGGATCCGGCAGATCGAGAAGCACGCCCTGGCCGAGCTCAAGAAGATCGCCGACCACGCGGGATTCGAGGCCGCCTGACGGCCGGCGGCCGAGGTCGACCACCCGGGCCCGGGTGCGGAGTGCTCCGCACCCGGGCCGGCGCATGTCGTCGGAAGCCTTGCGAGGCTTCTACGCTGAAAGGACAGGTCGGACCGCGAGCAGGGGAGTGGATGAGATGAGCGAGCAGGAACAAGGGCAGGCGCAGGAACCGGGGCGCGAACAGGGCCGGGACCGGGCGCGGGGGGCCACCCCCGCCCCTCCCTCCCCCTCCCTCCCACCCTCCGCCTCCTCCCCTCCCACCACCACCCCTCCCGCCTCCACCACCTCCACCCCCGCCAAGGCCCGCCTGGTCTTCCGTGACCCGCTGGACCAGCAGTCCCGGGACGACACCGACGCCGGCTGGGGCGATCGCCCCGGGGCGGGTGCCGGCGGTGGGCGGGGGCTGGACTGGTACCTGAGCCAGCGCCCGCCGCACCACGGTGACTGAGGGACTTCCTAGCGCGCCACGACCAGCGCGTCGCGGATCTCGGTCAGCAGTTGGACCTCCTTGGCCTCGGCCTCGGCCGCCACCTCGGCGACGCTCTTGCGCTTGGCCGCCATCCGGTTCATCGGCACGATCAGCACGAAGTAGACGACGGCGGCGGTGATCAGGAACTGCAGGACGGCGCTGAGTACCGACCCCCACAGGATGAGGATCCCGGACGTGACCTCACCGGTGGCGCTCACCTCGCAGGGCCCCTTGAGGCAGGAACTGTAGGACGCCAGGTCCTTCGTCCCGAACACGCCGACGATCGGATTGATCACGCCCTTGACGAAGGCGTTGACGATGTTGGTGAAGGCCGCGCCGATGACCACGGCGACGGCGAGTTCGACGACATTTCCACGCAGCAGGAATTCCTTGAAGCCTTTCATGCCGCCTCGAACGACGAAGTCGTCGCCTGGTTACGGGTGATCTTCCGGAGGCCCGGATTGACAACCCGTACGGCCCACGGCGCCGCCCGGGGGCGGTGGCAGCCCGGCCCGCGCGGGCCCGGAGGCGAGTGCCGCGGCCGCCGCGAGCAGCACCAGTGCGGGCACCCCGCCCCGCCGTCGGACGGCCCGGCGCCAGCGGTGCCACCCGCCGCAGCCGCGCCGGATCGGCGGGAAGCTCGGCACCTCCCGCCGGGGCGGTACGGAGGGGGCGGGCAGCGGGAGGGGCAAGGTCGTGGTCGTCATCGGGACACCTCCGGACTCGGTCGGGTCTTGCTCGGTGTCCCACACCTTGCGCGTTCTCGCTGTGCTCCGGAAGCCGATTCCCACAGCCTGTGGACAAACCCGCCCCTGTGGACAACTTCGTACACCCGCACGAGTTATTTCGATTCCGGAAGTTGACGGCGGCGCGCGGAGGGGCCCGCCCAGCGCGCGAAAGACCCGCCGCAACGCGCGAAAAGGCCCGCCGTCCCCGCGTGGAGCGGGGCCGACGGGCCTTCCCGTGAGACCGAGGTCAGCCGGCGGCCGGGGCCGGGCTGCTGGACGAGCTGGACGAGCTCGACATGCTCGAAGAACCGGACGACGAGCCGGCCGAGCCGGAGCCCGACGACGTCGAGGAGCCGGTCGACGAGCCGGAGGACGATCCTGAGCCCACCGAGCTGCTGGAGGACGAACGGCTGTCGGTCCGATAGAAGCCCGAGCCCTTGAATACGACGCCCACGGCCGAGAAGACCTTGCGGAGCCGTCCCTGGCAGTCGGGGCACGTGGTCAGCGCCTCGTCGGTGAACTTCTGCACCGCCTCCAGGCCGTTGCCGCACTCGGTGCACTGGTACTGGTACGTGGGCACTTGTCTTCCTCCTGGCACTCTCGCCTGATGAGTGCTAACGATGGTCAATGATGCGGTATTCCGTTGGATCAGTCCAGCGAATCCGGTGTGAGATGAGCCGGTACCGAGTCACCGACGACCGCGCGTTCAGCCCTTCGCGGCACCGACCAGCTGTGCCGCGCCGCCGAGGTCGGCCGAGGAGGCCACCACGCGGCCCGACCCGCCCGGGGCCACCAGCAGGTGCCGCAGCGACACCAGCGCGATGACACCCAGCCCGGCGCCGACCAGCGGCACCAGGAACCCGGCGGACGGCCCGTGGGCGTCGATCAGCCGCCCGGCCACCATCGAGCCGACCGCCAGGCCCAGGCCGATGGCGCCGGTCAGCCAGGTGAAGGCCTCGGTCTTGGCCCCGTCCTCGACCAGGGTCTCGACGAGGGTGTAGCCGCTGATCAGGGTCGGCGCGATGGCCAGGCCGCAGACCAGCGCGGCGATCGAGAGCGTGACCAGGTTCGGCATCGCCCACAGCGTGGAGCAGCCCGCCACCAGCAGCGCGTAGCTGACCACCATCCGCTGCTGGACGGCCCGCCGCCAGGCGATGACGCCGTAGAGCACGCCCGCGACCATCGAGCCGCCGGCGAAGATCCCGTACACGGTGCCGGCCGCGTCGTGCTGGCCGACCGAGTCGGCGAAGGCGTTCACCGAGACCTGCATGCCGCCGAACACGGCCCCGACCCCGAGGATCACCCCGGCCAGCAGCCGGACGCCGGGGGAGGACAGTGCGGAGGCGCGCCGGACGCCGGGCTCCGGGGTGATCCGGGCGGGTGCGGTGCGGCGCTGGGCGGCGAAGACCAGGCCGCCGACGAAGGTCAGCGCGGCCTCGACGACCAGGGCGGTGGCCGGGTTCACCGAGGTGGCGATGTTGGCGGCCAGGATCGGGCCGATCACGAACGTGAACTCGTCCGTCACGGACTCGAAGGCGAAGGCGGTGCTCACCTTGGCCGACGCGGAGGCGGACGCGCCCTCGGCGCCGATGGTGGCGATCCAGCGGGCCCGGACCATCGCGCCGATCTGCGGAACGCTCGCGCCGGCCGGGACGGCGGCCAGGAACAGGCTCCAGGCGGGCGCGTGGCCGAGCGCCAGCGCGATCAGCAGGCCGACCGAGGCCGCGTGCACCACGACGGTCGGGACGAGGACGGCGGCCTGCCCGTACCGGTCGGCGAGCCGTCCGGTCTGCGGGCCGATCAGGGCCTGGGCGACGGCGGCGATGGCCGTGACGGTGCCCGCGGTGCCGTAGGAGCCGTGGGTGTCCTTGACCAGGAGCAGGATGCCCATGCTGAGCATCGCGTAGGGCATGCGCGCGATGAAGGCGGGGGCCAGGAAGGTCCAGGCTCCGGGCGTGCGCAGCAGCGCGCCGTACCCGACCTTGGCCGGTGTCGCGGCGTCGGTGGTCGCGCTGTTCGGGGTGCTGTCCGCGGTGTCCGGAGCGCTGTCCGCGGTGGTCTCGACCGTTCGGCGGGCCGTCACGGTCGGTCCTTCCTGCTGCCTGGTAGCGCGGCAGGGCATGGGGTGGCCCCGACGGCGCCGAGAGTCGTCCTCTCGCGCGTCGACCGGGGTAGATACCGGGCCGGCCGGGCCTGGTGGGCCGGGGCCGGACCGCGGCCGCCGAGCGGTCGCGCCAACTCTGCGTCAGGCAGATGCTGGGGGTGTTCTAACGGTAGTCATACGGCGTGGTCGTACCACCATACAGTTACGCGCGTAGATCCCGCCAGGCCACCCAGAACATCCGAGCCACCCAGGCCCCTCAGGCCGCCTGAGTCACCCAAGCCACCCAAGCAACCCGAGGCGTCCGGCTCCCCGGCCACCCCCCAGCCGCCCCGGCGGCGCCTCAGCGCCCGTTCAGCCACCCCGCCAGCTTGCCGCCCTTGTCCACGGCCCGCAGCCGCCGCTCGGCCGCCTCGCCGACCTCGTCCGTGGTGACCACCAGCAGCTCGTCCCCGCCGCGCAGCATCGTCGCCTTGTCCGGCACGAAGGAGCTGCCGTCCCGCACGACCAGGGTGACCGCTGCCCCCTTGGGCAGCCGCAGCTCGCTGATCTCCACGCCGGACATCCGGGAGGTCGGCGACAGCGTGACCGAGAGCAGGTGCCCGTGCAGCTTCTCCAGTGGCGCGGACTCGATGTCGAGGTCCTGGCCCATGGCGCCCTCGCCGATCCGCAGCCGCTTGGCCATCCAGGGCAGGGTCGGGCCCTGGAGCAGGGTGAAGACCACGACCAGGATGAAGACGATGTTGAACACGTCGTCGGCCTTGTGGGCTCCGGAGACCACCGGGATGGTGGCGAGGACGATGGGCACCGCCCCGCGCAGTCCGGCCCAGCTCAGCAGTGCCTGTTCGCGGACGGGCACCTTGAACGGGGTGAGCGTGAGGACCACGGACAGCGGCCGGGCGAGGAAGACCAGCACCCCGCCGACCACCAGCGCGGGGACCACCGCGTCGCCCATGGTCTCGGGCGAGGCGAGCAGGCCGAGCAGCACGAACATCCCGATCTGCCCGATCCAGGCGAGACCGTCGGCGAAGCCGCGGACGGCCGGGCCGTGCGGCAGCTTGGAGTTCCCGAGGATCACCGCGCTGATGTAGACGGCGAGGAAGCCGGAGCCGTGCAGCAGCGCGCCGCCGGCGTAGGCGAGCACGGTCAGGGCGACCACGGCGATCGGGTACAGGCCGGAGGACGGCAGGGCGACGTGCTTGACGGCGAACGCGCCGAGCTTGCCGACGGCCAGGCCCACCGCGGCGCCGATCGCCAGTTCGGCGGCGATCGTGGCGAGCAGCACGTACCAGGAGTCCAGCTCGCCGGTCGAGGCGAAGGCGACGACCAGGATGACCACGGGTGCGTCGTTGAAGCCGGACTCGGCCTCCAGCAGGCCGGTGAGCCGGTGCGGCAGCGGGACCATCCGCAGCACCGAGAAGACGGCGGCGGCGTCGGTGGAGGAGACGATCGCGCCGAGCAGCAGTGAGGTGCGCCAGTCCAGGCCGACCAGCCAGTGCGCGCCGGCCGCGGTGACGAAGACGCTGACGCCGACGCCGACGGTGGCCAGCACGGTGGCCGCCGGCATGGCCGGTCTGACCTCGCGCCAACTGGTCTTGAGGCCGCCCTCGGCGAGGATCACCACGAGTGCCGCGTAGCCGAGCACCTGGGTCAGTTCGGCGTTGTTGAAGGTGACGCCGATCCCGTTCTGGCCCAGTGCCACGCCGATCCCGAGGTAGATCAGCAGACTGGGCAGCCCTGATCGGGTCGAGAACCGGACGGCGACCACTGCGAAGAGCAGGATCACGGAGGCTTCGAGCAGGAGCTGGTTCAGGTGGGCGACGTTCACGCAGTGGCACCTCGGGCAGGCATGGGCGGGCGGGGTGTCAGGTGGTGCCGGGCCGGGCGGTGCCGGACCGTCGACCCGTTAAGAAGTCGTCAATGCTCCTGTTGCGGATCGTTACTCAGTCTAACATTTTGCCATATCTTTAGTTTCATTGCCTACTTCCTTCCTCGTCGCGCCCGCCGTGCGTGCCCTCGGGGCGCCCACCAGCCCCTTCCGGGCCGCCCGTTGACCGCCTCCGATCCCGCCGGGAGCGTCCCCCGTGCACGCCGGCCGTCCGACTCGGCCTAATGTGGTGCCCTGTCACGGCCCCAGGCCCTGGACACGCCCGCCCGCCCCGAAGTCAGGACCGCAAGGACCCAGATGCCCCGCTCGAAGAAGTTCCGGCGCGCCCGTCTGATCGTGATCGTGCTGGTCGTGCTGCTGGTGGCCGGTGTCGGCTACGGCGGCTACCGCGGGGTCACCGCGGTCCGCGCCTCCTTCCCGGAGGTGGACGGCACGGTCAAGGTGGCGGGCCTGAGCGCGCCGGTCGACGTCAAGCGCGACGCCAACGGCATCCCGCAGCTGTACGCGGACACCGGCGAGGACCTGTTCCGCGCCCAGGGCTACGTCCAGGCCCAGGACCGCTTCTGGGAGATGGACGTCCGGCGGCACATCACCGCGGGCCGGCTGTCCGAGATGTTCGGCGACGGCCAGGTCGACACCGACTCCTTCATCCGCACCATGGGCTGGCGGCAGGTGGCGCAGAAGGAGTACGACACCAAGCTCTCGCCGGAGACCAAGAAGTACCTCCAGGCCTACGCGGACGGCGTGAACGCCTGGCTCGCCGAGCACCCCGGCGGGGAGAAGGCCTCGCTGGAGTACGCCATGCTCGGCGCGGTCAACAGCGGCTACAAGCCCGAGCAGTGGACCCCGGTCGACTCGGTGGCCTGGCTCAAGGCGATGGCCTGGAACCTCTCCGGGAACCTCCAGGAGGAGATCGACCGCTCGCTGCTGGCCCAGGACTTCGGCCCGGACAAGATCGCCGAGCTGTACCCGGACTACCCGTACGCCCGCAACGGCACGATCGTGAAGACCGGCACCGTCAACGGCGACACCTACCGTCCGGCCGACGGCTCGACCCCCGCCGGCGCCGCCCCCGGCGCGGGCACCGCCCAGGGCGCGGCCACCACCAAGGCGCTGCTGCAGGGCCTCACCGACCGGATCGACGGGATGCCGCAGCTGCTCGGCCGCCCCGGCCAGGGCATCGGTTCCAACTCCTGGGTGGTCGCCGGCTCGCACACCACCACCGGCAAGCCGCTGCTGGCCAACGACCCGCACCTCGGCCCCGGCCTGCCCTCGGTCTGGTACCAGATGGGCCTGCACTGCCGGACCGCCTCGCCGGCCTGCCAGTTCGACGTCACCGGGTTCACCTTCGCCGGCATGCCCGGCGTGGTGATCGGCCACAACAAGGACGTAGCCTGGGGCTTCACCAACCTGGGCGCCGACGTGACCGACCTCTACCTGGAGAAGGTCACCGGCCCGGACACCTACCAGGTGGACGGCAAGGACGAGAAATTCGACCTCCGCAAGGAGACCATCAAGGTCGCCGGCGGCGAGGACCGCACCATCACCGTCCGCACCACCCGCACCGGCGCCCCGCTCATCTCGGACGTCAGCACCGAGCAGCAGAACGTCGGCAAGTACGCCCCCAACGGCAGCTCCGCTCCCGACCGCGGCACCGGCGGCTACGGCGTCGCCCTGCAGTGGACGGCGCTCAGCCCGGGCAGGACCATGGACGCGGTCTTCGAACTGGACCGGGCCCGCAACTGGGACGAGTTCCGCGCCGCCGCCAAGGACTTCGCCGTCCCCGCGCAGAACCTGATCTACGCCGACAGCAAGAACATCGGCTACCAGGCCCCGGGCGTCATCCCGGTGCGCGGCAAGGGCGACGGCTCGATGCCGGCCCCGGGCTGGGACTCCTCGTACCAGTGGAAGCCGGACCCGGTCCCCTTCACCGCCCTGCCGTACAGCCTCAACCCGGCGGCCGGCTACATCGTCACCGCCAACCAGGCCGTGGTGGACCCGAGCTACAAGTACAGCCTCACCAAGGACTGGGAGTACGGCACCCGGGCCAAGGAGATCACCGACCAGATCGAGGGCCTGCTCAAGAACAACGGCAAGATCTCGCCGGACGACATGCAGACCCTCCAGCTGGACAACACCAGCATCATGGCCAAGACGCTGGTCCCGCTGCTGCTCAAGCAGCGGATCGACGACCCCTACGTGCGCGAGGCCCAGGACCTGCTCAAGGACTGGAACTTCCACCAGGACGCCGACTCGGCCGCCGCCGCCTACTACAACGGCGTCTGGCGCAACCTGCTCAGCCTGGCCTTCGGGCAGAAGTTCCCGGCCGACATCCGGGCCAAGGACAACTGCCTGCTGGTGCGCCAGCAGGACGACCCGACCAAGCCGGACAGCTCCAGCAAGATCGTCACCCAGTGCGGCACCCGCGACCCGAGCAAGGCCCAGCCGGACGGCGGCGACCGCTGGACCGAGGTCGTGCGCGCCCAGCTCGACAAGCCCGACAGCTCCTGGTGGACGTACATCGACTCCGACCACAAGGAGCAGAAGGGCCTGGACAACCTGCTCAAGGAGGCGATGAAGAACGCCCGGCAGGACCTGACCTCGCTGCTCGGCAAGGACATCTCCACCTGGAGCTGGGGCCGCCTGCACAAGCTGGAGCTGCGCGAGCAGACCCTCGGCACCGACAACTCCTCGATCGCCTCCGGCCTCGTCCACAAGCTGCTCAACCGCGGCCCGTACCGCCTCTCCGGCGGCTCGGCGGCGGTCGACGCGGCCGGCTGGAACGCGGCGGCGGGCTACCAGGTGGACTGGATCCCGTCGATGCGGATGGTGGTCGACCTGAACGACCTGGACTCCTCGCGCTGGGTCAACGTCGGCGGCGCCTCGGGCCACGCCTTCCACCAGAACTACAACGACCAGACCGACCTCTGGCTCAAGGGCAAGCTGCTGACCTGGGCCTACACGCCGGACGCGGTCGAGAAGGCCACCAAGCACAAGCTGGTGCTCACCACGGGCTGAGGCCCGTCCCGAGCCCGAGCGGCCCCGCCCTCCTCCTGGGGAGAGCGGGGCCGCCGCCGTTTCAGCCGCGGCCGTCCCGACCGCCGTCGTCCCGACCGCCGTCGTCCCGACCGCCGCCGTTTCAGCCGCCGCGGTCTCAGCCGCCGCCGTCCCGGCCGAGCGCCCGCACCCCCGAGGGCGTGACCGCCAGGTCCACCGGCAGGTCGTGCGGCTCGGCCGGCACCCGCTCCAGCAGCTCGTGCTCGTACAGCAGCACCGCCAGGACCGGCCGCGCCCCGGCCCGCTCCAGCCGGGCCAGCACCCGGTCGTAGCTGCCCCCGCCGCGGCCCAGCCGCAGCCCGGCGGCGTCCACCGCCAGGCCCGGCAGCAGCACCACCGAGGCCCCCGTGACGGCCTCCGGCCCGAGCCGCGGCCCGACCGGCTCCAGCAGCCCGCGCCCGGCCGCGGCCAGCGCCGCCGGCCCCGCGTACTCGGCCCAGTCCAGGTCGTTGTCGGGCAGCAGCACCGGCAGCAGCACCCGGACGCCGCTCTCCCGCAGCGCGTCCAGCAGCGGCCGCGTCCCGGGCTCCGCGCCCACCGACACGTACGCGGCCACCGTGCTGCCCGGCGCGGCCAGCTCCCGCGCGTGTCCGGCCAGCGCGAGCGCGGCCCGCGCGCGCCCCTCGGCGGTGAGTGCGCGGCGCCGCGTCAACAGCCGTGTCCTCAGGTCGCTCTTCTCGTTGTGCACCGGATCCTCCACGTCCGAAAACCGTGACGCGCAGAGCCTGACACGCGAAAGGGCGCCCCGATTGTCCACCCCGTTGCTGGTCCAGGCCCTGGCCGCGCTGAGCGCCCCCGCGCTGGCCGGCGCCACCGTGCTCGGACTGCGCGCGCGCCGGGAGCGGGCCGGGGCGGCCGCCGACCGGGAACGGCTGACCGGCCGGATCGCCGAACTGGAGGAGCGCTGCGCCGAGCTGGAGCGGACCGCCTCCTGCGACCCGCTCACCGGCGTCTGGAACTACCGCCACCTGCAGCTCACCCTGGACCGGGAGATCGAACGGGCCCGCCGCGCCGAGCACACCGGCCAGGCCGAGGGCCCGCGCCCGCTGGCCGTCCTGCTGCTGGAGATCGCCGGCTTCGACGCGGTGCTCGCCGAGCACGGCCGGGCCCGCGGCAACGCGATACTGCGCGACCTCGCCCAGCGGCTCGCCATGGAGATCCGCCGCGCCGACACCCTGGGCCGCTACAGCGGCGAGGAGTTCCTGGTGGTGCTCCCGGACACCGGCGCCGAGGGCGCCGCGCAGGTCGCCGAGCGGCTGGTCTGGTCGGTGCGCCGGCACCTGCTGCTCGACTGGTCCTCCGGCACCCGGGCGCCCCGTCCGGCCGGGGGCAACGGCCTGACCGCCGCCGTCGGCATCGCCGTGCTCCCCGAGGACGGCGCCCACGCGGCCGTCCTGCTGCGCTCCGCCGACGGGGCCCTGGCCGCCGCCCGCCGCGCCGGCGGCGACTGCTGGCGGCTGGCACCGGGCCCCGGCCGCCCCGCCGGGCCCCGTGAGCAGCCCGCATCCGGGCCGGAGCGGGCGCCGACTCCCGAACGTGACCGTTCGGAAAAGCCGGGTAGTCTGTCGGCCTGTACCGGAGGGGACCCCCTGGCCCAGCCGGTCGCTTCCCATACGCCCGCCACCGTGGCCGTGCCCCGGGACGTGCTGTCCTAGCCGCCCGACCGCGCTCGGCCGGGCGAAAACGTGCCTGAGTAAGGTAAACGCATGACGACGACCACCTCCCGTATTCCGGTAACCAAGGCCGTGGTACCCGCGGCCGGACTGGGCACCCGCTTCCTCCCGGCGACCAAGGCCACCCCGAAGGAGATGCTGCCCGTCGTCGACAAGCCGGCCATCCAGTACGTCGTCGAGGAGGCCTCCGCCGCCGGCCTCTCCGACATACTGATGGTCACCGGCCGCAACAAGCGCGCGCTGGAGGACCACTTCGACCGCGCCTACGAGCTGGAGGAGCTGCTCGTCCGCAAGGGCGACGAGGACCGCCTGCGCCGGGTCCGCGAGTCCGTCGAGCTGGCCAACATGCACTACGTCCGCCAGGGCGACCCGAAGGGCCTCGGCCACGCCGTCTCCGTCGCGGAGCAGCACGTCGCCGGCCAGCCCTTCGCCGTCCTCCTCGGCGACGACCTGATCGACCCGCGCGACCCGCTGCTCGCCCGCATGATCGAGGTGCAGCAGGAGCTCGGCGGCTCGGTCGTCGCCCTCATGGAGGTCGACCCCTCCCAGATCCACCTCTACGGCTGCGCGGCCGTCAAGGCGAACGGCTTCGGCGAGGACGTCTTCCAGGTGACCGACCTGGTCGAGAAGCCCGAGCCGGGCGAGGCGCCCTCCAACTACGCCGTCATCGGCCGCTACGTCCTCGACCCGCTGGTCTTCGACGTGCTGCGCGAGACCCCGCCCGGCCGCGGCGGCGAGATCCAGCTCACCGACGCCCTGCGCGAGCTGACCACCCGCGACGCCGAGGCCGGCGGCCAGGTGCACGGCGTGCTCTTCAAGGGCCGCCGCTACGACACCGGCGACCGCGCCGACTACCTGCGCGCTATCGTCCGACTGGCCGCCGAACGCGAGGACCTGGGCCCGGAGTTCCGCTCCTGGCTGCGGGAGTTCGTCGGTTCCGAGCTGCAGGACTGATCTCACGACACAGAGAGCGAGCCGCCGATGACCCGGTCCACGGAGCACACCACCACCCCCGCAGCCTGCTGCGACGGGTCCGCGGACCGGGCACCGGCGGCTCCTCGCTTCTGGACGGTGGACGAGCACCGCGCCGACGTCCTGGCCGCGGTCGGCCCGCTGCCCGCGATCGAGCTCCAGCTGCTCGACGCCCAGGGCTGCCGGCTGGAGGAGGACGTGGTCGCCGAGGGCGACCTGCCGCCCTTCGACAACAGCTCGATGGACGGCTACGCCGTCCGCACCGCCGACACCCGGGGCGCCACCGAGGCCTACCCCTCGGTGCTCGCCGTGGTCGGCGACATCGCGGCCGGCGCGGGCGACCTGCCCAAGGTCGGCCCCGGCCGGGCCGCCCGGATCATGACCGGCGCCCCGGTGCCGCCCGGCGCCCAGGCGGTCGCCCCGGTCGAGTGGACCGACGGCGGCACCGGCACCGGGACGGCCGCCGCCGCGATGACCGCGCCGGTGCCGGACGAGGAGGTCCGGGTGCTGCGCCCGGTCGCGGAGGGCGCCCACATCCGCCGCCGCGGCAGCGACGTCGCCGCCGGCACCACCGTCCTGGAGGCCGGTACCCGGCTCGGCCCCACCCAGCTCGGCCTGCTCGCCGCGATCGGCCGGGCCACCGTGAAGGTCCGCCCGCGGCCCCGGGTCGTGGTGCTCTCCACCGGCAGCGAGCTGGTCCAGCCCGGCGAGCCGGTCGGGCCCGGGCAGATCTCCGACTCCAACAGCTTCACCCTCACCGCGGCCGCCCAGGAGGCCGGCGCCATCGCCTACCGGGTCGGTGCCGTCCCCGACGACGCGGACCGGCTGCGCGCCGTGCTGGAGGAGCAGCTCGGCCGGGCCGACCTGATCGTCACCAGCGGCGGGGTCAGCGTCGGCGCGTACGACGTGGTCAAGGAGGTCTTCGAGTCCTACGGGGGAGTCGACTTCCGCAAGCTGCGGATGCAGCCCGGCAAGCCCCAGGGCTTCGGCCGGATCGGCGGCGCGGCCGGGGTGCCGCTGCTCGCCCTGCCGGGCAACCCGGTGAGCGCCTACATCTCCTTCGAGCTCTTCGTCCGCCCGGTGATCCGCACCATGCTGGGCGCGAGCGACGTCCACCGCCCGGTGGTGCGCGCGCTCTGCCCGTCCGCGCTGCGCTCCCCGGCCGGGCGCCGGCAGTTCCTGCGCGGCCGGTACGCGGCGGACGGCACCGTGCGGCCGGTGGGCGCCGCCGACTCGCACCTGGTCGGGGCGCTGGCCCGGGCGAACTGCCTGATCACCGTTCCCGAGGAGGTCACCGAGCTGCCCGCCGGCAGCGAGGTCGACGTGGTGCTGCTGGACTCCTGAGCGTTCCGCGGGCGGCGGGTCAGCAGCGCCCGAAGGCGAGCGGGCGGGAGCGGAGCGGTACGGTAGCGCGGTATTCGACCTGCGCGCCCCTGGAGTTACCCGTGACGACACCGAATCCCGGCGACCGCCTCACCCACGTCGACGACCGGGGCGCCGCCCGGATGGTCGACGTCTCCGAGAAGGCCACCACCGCGCGCACCGCCGTCGCGGCCGGGCGGGTCAGGGTCTCGCCGCGGGTGGTGGCGCTGCTGCGCGGCGAGGGCGTGCCGAAGGGCGACGCCCTCGCGGTGGCCCGGATCGCCGGGATCATGGGCGCCAAGCGGACCCCGGACCTGATCCCGCTCTGCCACCCGATCGCGGTCTCCGGCGTCGAGGTCGACCTCACCGTCGGCGACGACGCGGTCGAGATCACCGCCACCGTGCGGACCGCCGACCGCACCGGTGTCGAGATGGAGGCGCTGACCTCGGTGACGGTCGCCGCGCTGACCGTGATCGACATGGTCAAGGCGGTCGACAAGGGCGCGAGCATCGAGTCCGTCCGGGTGCTCAGCAAGACCGGCGGCAAGAGCGGCGACTGGTTCGCACCGGAGGTCCCGGCGTGAGCGAGCGGAGCGAGCGAGCCGTCAAGAGGTGCGGATGGGCGAATGCCCCTGCCGAGCGAAGCGAGGTGGGCGCATGAAGGCGCTCGCGGTGACGGTCTCCAACCGGGCCTCGGCCGGGGTGTACGAGGACAAGGGCGGCCCGCTGCTGGTGGCGGGCCTGACCGCGATGGGCTTCACCGTCGACGGCCCGCGGGTCGTCCCGGACGGCGAGCCGGTCGAGGCCGTCCTGCGCGAGGCCGTCGCCGCCGGCTACGACGTGGTGCTGACCACCGGCGGCACCGGCATCTCGCCGATGGACCTCACCCCCGAGATGACCGCCCGGGTGATCGACCGGCAGGTCCCCGGCATCGCCGAGGCCGTCCGCGCGTACGGCCGCGACAAGGTGCCGACCGCGGCGCTCTCCCGCGGGCTGTCCGGGCTCGCCGGACGTACCCTGATCGTCAACCTGCCGGGCTCGACCGGCGGCGTCAAGGACGGTCTGGCCGTCCTGGAGCCGCTGCTCGCGCACGCCGTCGACCAGCTCGGCGGCGGGGACCACCCCCGGCCCGACGCACCGGCTTCCGGGACCGAAGCATCGAGGAGAGGGCACTGAACGCCGGCTGGCCGGTAGAACTCCACGAGGGGGAGGTCGTGCTGCGCCCGATCCGGGCCCGCGACCAGCGCGAGTGGCAGGAGGTGAGCCGCCGCAACCGGGACTGGCTGCGGCGCTGGGAGGCCACCGTGCCGCCCGGCCCGGCCGGCCAGGCCGCCGGGCCCCGCCCGACCTACCGGCAGATGGTCCGCTTCCTGCGCGGCGAGGCCTCGGCGGGCCGGATGCTGCCCTTCGTGGTGCTCCACAAGGGCCAGCTGGTCGGCCAGTTGACCGTCGGCGGGATCACCTGGGGCTCGATGTGCTCGGCCAACGTCGGCTACTGGATCGACGAGGCGGTGGCCGGCCGGGGCATCATGCCGACGGCCGTGGCGCTGTCGGTGGACCACTGCTTCCACACCCTCGGACTGCACCGGATCGAGGTCTGCATCCGCCCGGAGAACGGCCCGAGCCGACGGGTGGTGGAAAAGCTCGGCTTCCGTGCGGAGGGAATGCGCCCGCGCTATCTCCACATCGACGGGGACTGGCGGGACCACCTGGTCTACGCCCTGACCGCCGAGGAGGTCCCGGAGGGGATGCTGGAACGCTGGCGGGCGCTCAGTTCCGGCCGCGAGCCACGTAATTGAATATTTGTTCGAAAGAAATATCGATATGGCATCGGCCCGGTGGCGGACCGTCACAAACACCGGCAAAATAGTCGGAGAATCAGCTTGATCACACGACACGCCGCGCCAAATTGCTGCCGGGCCTTCCCCGTCGCCCGTACGGTGTGAATCGTGAGCAGTAGCGGCCTTATCTACGCCGTCATCGTAGGGGCCTGGGCCGCCTATCTGGTGCCCATGTGGCTCCGCAGGCAGGACGAACTCAACGAGGCGCGCCCGACGGAACGCTTCAGCACCGCCATCCGCCTGCTGGCCGGGCGTTCGGCGCTGGAGCGACGGGCAGCCCGGGCCCTGGGTGACGAATCGCGTGACGACGAGCACAGCAGCGACGGCCCCCCCGAGCGGGACGCGGCCGACTCCGGCGACCCCGCCGTGCGGGAGCCCGAACCACCGGTGGAGCGGCCGGCCGAACGACCGGCCCCGGTACGGCAGGTCGGGTCCGAGCGCCGGGCGCTGCTGCTGGCCCGTCGGCGCCGGATGGTCACCGCCCTCTTCCTGGCCTTCGCGCTCGGCGCGGTGGTCGCCGCGGTGGCGGGCCTGGCCTTCCTCTGGGTCCCGGCCGTGCCGGCGGTCCTGCTCACCCTCTACATCGGCCACCTGCGCAAGTTGGAGCGCCAGCGGTACGAGGTGAAGCTGGACCGCGACCGGGCCGCCCAGGCGGCCGAGCGGCTGCGCCAGCGCGAGCGCCAGCGCGCCGAGGCCCCGGCGGACGACCGGCCGACGGTCGAGGCGCCCGCCCCGGACGACGACGCCCCGCCCGCGCCCGCCGGGCACCGCTCCGGCCGCCGTCCGCACCTGCGGCTGGCCGCCGATCCGGAGCAGGCCACCGTCGCGGTGCCCTCCGCCTCCGCGGTGGCCGAGGCGACCGAGCACGAGGAGTGGGTCGACGGCATGCGCGAGCGCGGTGCGGCCGGCCCCGACTCCTGGGAGCCGGTGCCCGTCCCGCTGCCGACCTACGTCACCGCGCCGGTCGCCCCCCGGGTCTCCCGCGGGCTGGACCTCTCGGCCCCCGGCACCTGGACCGCCGGCCGGCCCGCCGAGTCCCGCACCACCCCGCTGTTCGACCAGTACGCCGAAGCCCCGGCTCCGCAGTCCCGCCCCCGCGCGGCCAACGAATGACCGCCGTGACCGCCCCCGACCAGGGGGGTGGTCACGGACCCCCTCCGAAAGGTGCTAGAGTTTCTTCTCGTTGGGGCTGTGGCGCAGTCCGGTAGCGCACCTCGTTCGCATCGAGGGGGTCAGGGGTTCGAATCCCCTCAGCTCCACCCAACGGACCGGTTCCGACCGGCCCAGCAAATCCCGCCGGGAGTTCAACTCCCGGCGGGATTTCGCGTTTTGACGCTCCGGAAGCCCCGGGCCGTCCGCTCCGTGACCGAGCTCACAACGCCCTCGCCGGGCGGAATTCGTTGTGCTTCCGGGCCCAGGGGACTCTCAGAGGGGTCGGTTATGGTGGGTGGGCCCAGACGGTGACGAGGGAACGATCTGGTCTATCTCAACGGGGTGCCATCGCGGTGCGCGAGTTCGGTCTGACACGGTGGACGCGACAGGCGGACCCGGAGGGGCCCGAGGGCGGCCCGGCGAGCGGAAGACCGAATTCCTGGACCATCGCGGCGGCCTGCGTGGCCGTGGTGTCGGTGGCGGCCTTCGTCCTCCAGCGGCACCTGCACGGGGCGAACATGGTCGACATGCTCGTCTACCGGGCCGAGGGCCAGGCCGTGGTCAACGGCGACGACCTGTACGCGATGCGGCTGCCCGGCTGGGACCTCCCGGCCACCTACCCGCCGTTCGCCGCGATGCTGTTCGTGCCGAGCACCTGGTTCGACGTGAGCCCGCTGCGGATCCTGGTGACGCTCGGCAACTACGCGCTGCTCGGCCTGGCCGTGCACCTGTCGCTCAAGCTGGTCGGCTGGCCCGCCCGGCGCTACCGGACGGCGGCCACCGTCCTCGCCGCCGGCCTCGCGGTCTGGCTGGAGCCGGTCTACACCACCTTCCAGTACGGCCAGGTCAACCTGGGCATCCTCTGCCTGGTGCTGTGGGACCTCACCCGCCCGGACCGCAGCCGGTCCAAGGGCGTGGGCATCGGCCTCGCCACCGCGATCAAGATCACCCCGGGGCTGTTCACCGTCTACCTGTTCCTGACCGGCCGGACCAGGGCCGCCCTGGTCTCCATCGCCACCTTCCTGGCGGCCGGCCTGGTCGGCTGCGCCGTGCTGCCGGACGCCTCGTACGGGTTCTGGGCCAAGTACCTGTGGGACCCGAGCCGGGTCGGCGTCACCGTGCTGGTCGACAACCAGTCGCTGCGCGGGGCCGTCTGCCGGCTGCTCGACGTCAACGACCCCGGCACGGTCGGGCTGATCGCCTCCGCGCTGGTCGCCACGCTCGGGCTCGGGGTGGCCGTGCTCGCCGGGCGATCCGCCCGGGTGCTGCGCCGGGCCGACGCCTGGGGCGGCGTCTGCGCCGCCCTCACCGCGCTGCTGGTCTCGCCGATCAGCTGGACCCACCACTGGGTGTGGTGCCTCCCGCTGATCGCCCTGCTGGCCGCGGAGGCCCGCAGCGCCGGCCGGCGGGTGCTGCTCGGCGTGACGCTGGCGGTGTTCCTCTCCCACGTGATGTGGGCCGTGCCGCACCGCTGGGGCCGCGGCGTCGCCTGGTACTGGCAGCTGCCCGGCTCGATCTACCCGCCGCTGGCGGTCGCCGTCCTGGTCGTCATCGGCCTGCGGCTGTACCGGGCCCGGCGGCAGGCCGTGGACGCCTCGGCCGGCGCCTGGGCGCTGCTCGGCGCCAAGCTCGACCACGACCACGACGACCGCAAGCACGACGACGACCGCGACCGCGACCCCGCCCTGAGCAACCGGACCTGACGGACCGGACCTCACGGACCAGAGACGGACCAGAGCCGACGTGACCACCCAGACCGCGACCCCGCCGACGACCCGGGCCGCCGTACCCGCCGCCGCCCGCCGGGCCGCGGCCGTCCTGGGCCCGCCCGCCCGGCGCACCGTGCTGCTCAGCCTGCTGTGCTTCGCGGTGATGTGCGCCATCGGGATGCAGGGCTGGCTCTCCGTCTCGCTCGGCGGCTTCGACCTCGGCATCTTCGACCAGGGCGTGCGCGGCTACGCCCACTTCGGGCTGCCGGTCTCGACGTTGAAGTACTACCACCACGAGTTCCCGCCCGGGTTCTCGCTGCTCGGCGACCACTTCTCCCCGGTCCTGGCGCTGCTCGCGCCGCTGTACTGGATCTGGGACGACCCGCGCTCGCTGATCATCGGGCAGGCGCTGCTGTTCGCGCTCGGGGTGCCGCTGATCCGCCGGATCGCCGCGCACTCCTTCGCCGCCGCCGAGCCGCGCACCGCCCGTCGGGCCGCCGACCTGGCCGGGCTGGTCTACGCGCTCGGCTGGCCGCTGCTGGTCGCCTCCCGGGTCGGCTTCCACGAGGTGGCCTTCGCCGTCCCGCTGACCCTGCTGATGCTGGAGCGCGGCCTGGCCCGCCGCTACGGCACGGTGGTGCTCGCCGCGGTGCTGCTGTGTTGCACCAAGGAGGACCTCGGCCTGCTGGTCGGCGCGTACGGGCTGGTGCTGCTGCTGCGCACCCGCCGCACCGGGGACCGCGCGGGGCGCCTGACCGGACTGGGACTGCTGCTCGGCGGCCCCGTCGCCTCGGCGGTGGCGATCAAGTGGCTGATCCCGGCGATGGGCGGCGAGCCGGGCTACTACTGGAACTACAAGGTGCTCGGCGACGACGGCGGCCAGGCGGTCACCCACCTGCTGCACAACCCCTTCCTGCTGGTGCAGACCGCCTTCGACCAGCCGTTGAAGCCGCTGCTGCTGCTCTGGCTGTTCGGCACCGTGTTCCTGCTGCCGCTGCGCTCGGCGACCGTGCTGTGCCTGCTCCCTCTGCTGGCCGAACGGATCCTCTCCAGCAACCCCAACCACTGGTCGATCGCCCGGCACTACGACTCGATGCTCTGGCCGGTCCTGCTGACCGCGAGCCTCGAGGTGCTGGGCCGGCTGAGCAGCACCGGGCGGCCCGAGCGGACCCGGCGACGGGCCCGGCTGCTGGGCCTGGGCACGGTCGGGGTGGCGCTGGTGGCGGCGGTGCCGATCGGGCTGCTGCAACTGGCCGTGCCGTCCTCCTGGGAGCCCAGGGCGAGCGAGGCCGCGCTGGTCCGGGCGGCCGCGCTGATCCCGGACGGCGCCTCGGTGGAGGCCGACAACCAGATCGCGCCGCGGCTGACCGCCCGGACGGACGTGGTGCTGGTGGACGGGACGCCGCGCGGGCGCGAGTACGTGCTGACCCGCTCCGACAAGCGGTCCTTCCCCTTCAAGACCGACAAGGAGCAGGCCGACCGGATCCAGCTGCTGCTGGCGCACGGGTACCGGCAGCTCTGGGCCGAGGACGGGGTGGTGCTGCTGCACCGCGAGGGCGACCAGCCGGTCCCGGGCGAGCACGTGCCGGGGCCGGGCAGCAAGCCGGTCCAGGACGAGGTGCCGTCCGACGTGGGGCACAACCTGTTCAAGGGCTGATCCGCGCACCGTCACGGGCCGGTCCGCGCACCGTCCGCCCGGACGACGGCCACCGGGCAGGGCGCGTGGTGCAGGCAGTACTGGGCGACGGTGCCCAGCGGGGCGTCCGGCGGGGTGGAGTGGCCGCGGTTGCCGAGGACGAGCAGGGCGGCGCCGGCCGCGGCGGCGACCAGGGCGGGCCCGGGCGGCCCGGCCTTGAGCCGGCGGTCCAGCCGGAGCCCGCAGTCCAGCCTGAGCCCGCAGTCCGCGGCCGCCTCGTCGAGGATCTCCGCGGCGCGGCGCTCCGGTTCGAAGCCGTCCAGGGCCGGCGGTACCAGGCCGTGCTCGCCGAACAGGCAGGGGAAGTCCCAGACCGCCACCGCCTCCAGCGGGCCGCCGGTGCGGCGGGCCAGGCGGGCCGCCCAGCGGACCGCGGCGCGGGCGGGGGCGGAGCCGTCCACGCCGACCACGATCCGGCCGCGCGGCTGCACCCTTCGATCGTAGACGCGTTCGAGGGCCGGCCGGAAGGTGTCCGGCCGGCCCTCGACGGGTGGGGCCGGGACTACGGGCGCTCGGCGTAGTGGCCGTGCTGGTGGTGCGAGCCCTGGGGCGGGACGCCGCCGTGGTGGCCGGGGCGGTGGCCGCGCGGGTGCCGGGTCAGGTGGTAGCCGAGGATGCCGGCCAGGGCGGCCAGGAAGCCGCCGCCGATGGTCCAGTACCAGCGGCTGTTCCAGCCGGAGAACCAGCCGGTGTACCAGTGGTCCTGCTCCGCGACCGGGGCCGCGGCCCGGGCCGTGCTCGCGCCGCCGCCGGCCGGCGGGACCAGCGGCGCCTTGAGCTCGCCGCCCTCGGGCTGGGCGTTGTCGGCGTTGCCCTTGGCGGCGACGTGCAGCCGGGTGGTGGCGGCCAGGCCGAGGTCGGGCTGCGGGGCGTCGGTGACCGAGAGCCGGACGTAGTAGGTGCCGGGCAGCGGGTCGCCGGACCACGGCTCGGCCCAGGTGCGGACCTCGCGCAGGGTGCAGTTCAGCGTCAGCGAGGTGGTGTTCTGGTCGCCGGTGGCGTTCTGGGTGCCGGCGGTGCAGGCCTGGCGGCGGCGCAGCCCGTCGAAGACCTCGACGCTCCAGGTCTGCGGGCCGTGCCGGTCGGCGGCCGGGGCCAGGTTGACGGTCAGGCTGACCGTCGGGGTCTGGCCCTCGGAGGCGCCGAACGCCCAGTAGAGGTAGTCGCCGGTGGAGACGGCGACATCGGCGTCCTGGCCGGGGGAGAGGTTGACCGCGGTCAGGAAGGAGGTGCCGGCCTTGGTGGCCGGGGCCGGGGTGCCGCTCGCGGTCGCCGTCGGGGACGGCGAGGCGGCGGAGGCGGCGGAGGCGGCCGGGGCGCCCAGCGCGAGGGCGGGCAGCAGGGCGAGGGCGGCGAGGGCGCCGCGGATCGTCGTACGCATGATCAGTTCTCCCGCCAGACGGCGATCCGCCAGCGTGCGATCCAGCCGGCGAGCAGGCCGAGGACCAGGCCGGCCAGGGTGAGGGTGAGCAGCAGGATCCAGCCGCGGCCGAGGCCCATGGCGGCGCCCTCGGGGGCGGGCGAGGCGGAGGCGAGGTCCACGGTCAGCTCCAGCGGCATGCCGGGGTCGGCCTGGACGCCGGACTGCGGGGCCAGCGAGTTGCTGACCACCAGGCAGACGGTGGTGTCCGGCTTGTCCTTCGCGGAGGTGGTGGGGCTGGCGGTGACGTAGCCCTTGGAGTCGTCGGTGGACCACCGCAGCCCGGTGGAGATCACGTCGGCGCGGGCGCTGCCGGCGTCGGTGCCGCGGACCAGTTCCTGGCCGGCGGCGCTGGTGGCCTGGAGCAGGACGCCGTAGTCCCGGGCCACCGCGCGGTCGAGGCCGACGCTGACCGAGGCGCGCAGTTCCTGGCCGGACTTGACCGGGACCTTGTAGACGCGGTGCTCGGAGAACTTCTCCCGGTCGCTGTAGACGCCGGGGGTGAGCACCGGGGCGCTCTCGCACTTGTCGGTGCCGGCGGTCTTGGACGGGGTCACCGTGTAGGTGTCGTTGGAGCGGTCGACCAGCTGCTTCACCTTGTCGGTGAGCTGCTGGGGGGTGCGGACGTCGGTGTAGGTGCCGCCGGTCGCGTTGGCGATGCAGAGCAGCTGCTGGCGGGTCTTGTCGTCGTGCGCCAGGCCGAGGGTGTCGACCACCAGGTGGATGCCCTGGGAGGCGAGTTCGCGGGCGACGTCGCACGGGTCGGGCGGGGTGCAGGTGTCCTCGCCGTCGGTGATCAGGACGATCCGGCGGGTGGCGTCGCCCTTGCCGAGGTCCTGGGCCGCGCCGCGCAGGGCGAGGCCCATCGGGGTCCAGCCGGTGGGGCGCAGGGTGGCGACCGCGGTCTTGGCCTCGACCTTGTTGGTCTTGCCGACCGGGAAGAGCTGCTTGGTGTCCTGGCAGCCGATGTTCTTGTCGTTGCCGGGGTAGGTGGCGCCGAGGGTGCGGATGCCGAACTCGGTCTCCGCGGGCAGGGCGTCGATCACCTCGTTCAGTGAGTTCTGGGCCACCGAGATGCGGCTCTTGCCCTGGATGTCGGCGGTGTTCATGGAGCCGCTGACGTCCAGGATCAGGTCGACCTTGGGGGCCTCCTTCGGTGCGGGGGAGGCGCCGGCTGATGGTTCGTCGGCGTGGGCGGGCAGGCCGAGGAGCAGCGAGGCGCCCGTTATCGCCAGGGCGGCCAGCAGGCTGCCGAGCCTGGTCTTCGGTCGTCGTCCGGTATTCACCCGGCCGATCCTAGGGATCATCAGTTCGTCAAGGCCAAACGGGACCGGGCGGTGCACCCGCCCGCCCCGGCGTGAACTCCGGCGTGCGGGGCAGGGTTTGCCGGACGCGGTGCTGACGTCGGCCTTACCCGCGCCGGATAGCCTTCGGGGGACCGGATGGAGGCGGGGTGCGGATGGAGCTGACCGCGGTCGGCAAGCGGTACGGGCGGGGCGGGCGGTGGATCCTGCGGGACGTCGGACTGGTCGTCGGGCCGGGGGAGTTGGTGCGGATCGCCGGGGCGAACGGGAGCGGCAAGTCGACGCTGCTGCGGTTGGCGGCCGGGATCGAGCGGCCGAGCACCGGCCGGGTGGTGCGGCCCGGGGCGGCGGCGTACGTGCCGGAGCGCTTCCCGCCGGCGCTGCCGTTCGACGCGGCCTCGTACCTGGTGCGGGTGGGCCGGGTGCACGGGCTGTCGGCGGGGGAGGCGCGGCGGCGGTCGGGGCAGTGGCTGGACCGGTTCGGCATCGCGGACCGGGCGGGCACCCCGTTGAGCCGGCTGTCCAAGGGCACCTGTCAGAAGGTGGCGGTGGTGCAGGCGTTGATCGCCGAGGCCCGGGTGCTGCTGCTGGACGAGGCCTGGACCGGGCTGGACCCGCGGGCGCGGGCGGTGCTGGACGACGCGGCCGCCGAGCGGGCGGCGGCGGGTGGCACGGTGCTGTTCGTGGACCACGACCCGGCCCGGCTGGCCGGGCGGACCAGCGCCGCCTACCGGGTGGGCGCGGACGGCGGGCTGCGGCCGGTCGGGGAGGCGGTGCCGGTCGTGGACGGCGGGCCGGTGGTGGAGGTCGAGGTGGACCTGGCGGACGGTGCCCCGCTGCCGGAGCGGCTGCCCGGCGCGCCGGTGGTGACCGCGCTGGGCGGTACGGCGGTGCGGCTGGAGGTGCCGGCCGGGCACTCGGACGCCCTGCTGCGGGGCCTGCTGCTGAGCCGCCCGGCGCTGCGGGTGCTGGCGGTGCGCCGGCGGGAGGAGGGGTGATGGGGCAGGTCGGGGCGCTGACCCGGTACCACTTGGAGCTGCTGGTGCGTTCGCACGCCTGGCTGCCGCCGTTCCTGGCGTTCGCGCTGGTGCTGGTGGTCGGGGTGACGCCGGGGGATCCGCTGCTGGGCGGGCTCGGGTTCGGGGCGGGGCTGCTGGTGCCGGTGAGCGCCTGGTGCGTGCGCGGTGTGCTGACGGCCGAGCCGCCGGCCTCGCGGGCCTGCCTGGTGGCGGTGGCGGGCCCGGTGCGGGTGCACCTGGGGGCGCTGCTGGCGGCGGTGACGGCGGGGCTGCTGCTGGCGGTGGGCGAGGTGGCGGCGCTGTGGTGGGTCGGCGGCGCGGTGGCCGACCCGGGGGCGGGGCGGGAGCCGGGTGTCGGCCGGGCGCTGCTGGCCGGGCTGGTGGCCTCGGTGGTCTGCGTGCTGCTGGGGGCGTCGGCCGGGGTGCTGGGCAACCGTCCGGTGCTGGTCCGCTCGCCGTACGGGATCCTGGCGGCGCTGGGGTCGGCCGCGGCGGCGCTGGTGCTGCCGGGTTCGCCGGCCAACGCGGCGGTGCGCGGGGTGGTGACGGCGGCCCGGACCGGGCGGGTGGCCGTGCCCTGGGGTGAACTGCTGTTCTCCGTCGTGCTGTTGGCCGTGTTCGGGGCGGGGGCGGCGGTGCTGGCCGGGCGGCGGCCGGAGTGAGGTGCGGTGGGTGCGATCGCGGCAAAGGCGGACACACCGTGGCGAAGAGCCGATAAATATGGATAGCGCTCGTTAGGGTGACGAACCGGGGCACCGGTGTCCGGACCCGGTCGACCCCTTCGACTCCCGCCTCCCCCAGGACGGTCCGTGGCGACACCCTCCGCCGTGACGAGATCCGCGGCCCGGCCGGTTCGGCCGGTGCGGCCCCGGCGCACCACCGAGCTGGTGCTGGTGCTGGCCGCCGTCCTGATCGCCGTGTTCGGCTACGTCGAGGTCGGGGTGAACCTCGACGGGCGGGCGCCCGCCGACGCCGCCCAGTACGGGGCGGCGCTCGGCGTGCTCGCCCTGGCGGCGCACGGTGCGGTCCGCCTGCGGGCCCGGTACGCGGACCCGCTGCTGCTGCCGATCGCGGTGCTGCTGAACGGGATCGGCCTGGTGGTGATCTACCGCCTGGACCGGGCCACCCCCGGCCGGGAGGCCGCCTCCACCCAGCTGCTCTGGTCGGCCCTGGGGGTGGGGCTGTTCACCGCCGTGCTGCTGCTGGTGCGCGACCACCGGCGGCTGCGCCGCTACGCCCACGTCGGGGCGCTGCTGGCGCTGGTCCTGCTGGTGCTGCCGATCCTCTTCCCGCCGGTGTACGGCTCGCGGATCTGGATCGTGGTCGGGCCGCTGTCCTTCCAGCCGGGGGAGTTCGCCAAGATCCTGCTGGCGGTCTTCTTCGCCGCCTACCTCGCGGTGCACCGGGACGCGCTGGCGCTCACCGGCCGCCGGGTCTGGCGCTGGCAGCTGCCGCGCGGGCGGGTGCTCGGGCCGGTGCTGCTGATCTGGGCGGCCTTCGTCGGGGTGCTGGTGCTGGAGACCGACCTCGGGACGGCCCTGCTGTACTTCGGGCTGTTCGTGGTGATGCTCTACGTGGCCACCGCGCGCACCGGCTGGATCGCGATCGGGCTGGGCCTGGCGGCGGTCGGCGCGGTGACGGTGGGCTGGCTCTCGCCGCACGTGCACAGCCGGGTGGTGGACTGGCTGGACCCGCTGGGATCGATCGCGGCGGGCCGGGGCGCCAACCAGATCGCCCAGTCGCTGTTCGCCTTCGCCTGGGGCGGTGAGCTGGGCACCGGGCTGGGCGACGGGCACTCGGTGCTGATCGGCTTCGCCGCCAAGTCGGACTTCATCCTCGCCACCATCGGCGAGGAGCTCGGCCTGACCGGGCTGTTCGCGGTGTTCCTGCTGTACGCGGTGCTGGTCTCGCGCGGCTTCCGGACCGGCATCGCGCTGCGCGACCCGTTCGGGCGGCTGCTGGCGATCGGGCTGGCCGCGATCGTCGGCCTCCAGGTGTTCGTGGTGGCGGGCGGGGTGCTGGCGCTGATCCCGCTGACCGGGATGACGATGCCGTTCATCGCCCAGGGGGGTTCGTCGGTGGTGACCAACTGGATCATCGTGGCGCTGCTGGTGCGGATGAGCGACGACGCCCGGCGGCCGGTCCCCGCGCCGGAGGTGCGGTGATGGCCGGCCTCGGGCCGCGGGGCAACGGGCCGCAGGGGCTGCCCGGGATCTCGGTCACCGGTCGCCGGGCGGCCACCTTCTGCCTGCTGCTGGTCGGCGCGCTGTGCGTGCAGGCCACCCGGGTGCAGGTCTTCGAGGCCCGGGACCTCGACCGCAACAGCGCCAACCAGCGGCTGGTCGTCGAGCGCTACGCCCGTCCGCGCGGGGACGTCCTGGTCGACGGGGAGCCGGTGACCGGCTCCCGGCCCACCGGCGGCCGGTACGCCTACAAGCGCACCTACGCCGACGGGACGACGTACGCCGCCGTCACCGGCTTCTCCTCCCAGGCGTACGGCAACAGCCAGCTGGAGGGCACCGAGGACGGCCTGCTGAACGGCACCGACGGCCGGCTGACCGGCTGGTCGCTCCGGGACGCGCTCACCCGCCGGCGCAGTCCCGGCGGGAACGTCCTCACCACGATCGACCGGGCCGCCCAGCAGGCCGCGGTGCGCGGGCTGGGCGACCAGAAGGGCGCGGTGGTCGCGATCGAGCCGGCCACCGGGCGGATCCTGGCGCTGGCCAGCACCCCCTCCTACGACCCGGGCGACTTCGCCGGCTCGGCGGGGGCCGACCAGACGGCCTGGAACCGGCTGCAGGCCGACCCCGACCAGCCGATGCTCAACCGGGCGCTGCGCCAGACCTACCCGCCGGGCTCGACCTTCAAGGTGGTCACCGCCGCCGCGGCGCTGGCGGCCGGGGTGGTGACCGACCCGGACGCGCCGACCGACGCGCCCTTCCCGTACGTGCTGCCGGGGACGACCACGCCGCTGGTGAACGACAGCGCGGCCTGCGACCGGCCCGGGCTGTCGCTGGACGCGGCGATGACCGCCAGTTGCAACAGCGTGCTGGGCCACCTGGGGGTGCGGACGGGCCTGGAGAGGCTGGTGGCGACGGCCGAGGGCTTCGGCTTCAACGACCCGAAGCTGGACGTGCCGGTGCGCCCGGCCCGGTCGAACGTCGACACCGCGATGGACCCGGCGCAGCTGGCGCTCTCCTCGATCGGGCAGTTCGACACCGCGGCCACCCCGCTGGTGATGGCGATGGTCGCGGCCGGGGTCGCCAACGACGGGACGGTGATGCGGCCGCGGCTGGTGGACCGGCTGACCAGGGGCGACGGCACCGTGGTCGAGGTGCGCGGGCCGGCCGTGTACCGGCAGGCGCTGACCCCGGCGGTGGCCGGGCAGCTGCGGAAGCTGATGACGGACGTGGTGGAGAACGGCACCGGCGGCAACGCCCGGATCCCCGGGGCGGTGGTCGGCGGCAAGACCGGTACCGCCCAGCACGGGGTGGAGAACAGCGGGACGCCGTACGCCTGGTTCATCTCCTGGGCCGCGCCGGCCGGTTCGGCCGCGGTGGCGCCGGTCGCGGTGGCGGTGGTGGTCGCGGACAGTGACGCCACGGACGTCACGGGTGGCGCGCTGGCCGCCCCGATCGCCCGCTCGGTGATGCGGGCGGTGCTCGGCCGCTGACCCGGGCAGGGGTGCTGACCTGGTCTTTTATCCGACGCCCGGAAGATCCGCCGTGTGCGAAGCGTCTGGTTTGTGAGCTCTGGTGCGCCGATTCGTACAATGCGCGGATCGGTATTGTTTGTTTGCGACACTGGCGTCTTTGCCGGGTACTGTCCCATGTTTGTTCGGTTGGTCCCCGAAGTCACCCCCCAGTACTCGGAGTGACCGGCCACCAGGACACCCTCCCCCGCCCAGAAGGACAGCAGTTTTGGCCAGCAACACCCTCGGTGCGCGTCTGCTGCGCCGCAAGCCCGTCTCGACCCTGCTCGCCGAGAGCGAGGGCCACGGCCTTCCGGCCGGCGCACCCGAGGAGGGCGGCCGCTCCGGCATCCACCTGCGCCGCTCGATCGGGCTCTGGCAGCTGTCCGCGATCGGCATCGGCGCCACCATCGGCACCGGCATCTTCTTCGTGCTCAACACGGCGGTGCCGTCGGCCGGTCCGGCGGTCATCCTGTCCTTCGTGATCGCCGCGGTCACCGCCGGGCTCACCGCGCTCTGCTACGCCGAGATGGCCTCCGCGATCCCGGTCTCCGGCTCCTCGTACTCCTACGCCTACGCGACCCTCGGCGAGGGCGTCGCCTTCGGCGTCGGGATCTGCCTGCTGATGGAGTACGGCGTCTCCGCCTCGGCGATCGCGGTGACCTGGGCCGAGTACCTGAACAAGTTCTTCGACCTGGCCTTCGGGTTCAAGATCCCCGAGCGGCTGTCCGGCGCGCCGGACAGCACCCACTGGTTCAACCTGCCGGCGCTGCTGCTGGTCGCCATGGTCTGCTTCCTGCTGATCCGCGGGGTCAGCGAGTCGGTGAAGGTCAACGCCGCCATGGTCGCGGTCAAGATCGTGATCCTGCTGCTGTTCATCGGCGTCGCGCTCACCGGCTTCCACTCCGGCAACCTGACCCCGTTCATGCCGCTCGGCATCGGCGGCGTGCAGGTCGCCGCGTCCAGCATCTTCTTCTCCTTCATCGGCCTGGACGCCGTGTCCACCGCCGGTGAGGAGGTCAAGAACCCGCGCCGGACCATGCCGATGGCGATCATCATCTCGCTGGTCGTGGTGACCCTGCTCTACATCCTGGTCGCGCTGGCCGGCATCGGCGCCCAGCCGTGGCAGAAGTTCGACGGCCAGGAGGCCGGGCTCGCCCAGATCCTCCAGGACATCACCGGCCAGAGCTGGCCCGCGATGATCTTCGCGGTCGGCGCGATCGTCTCGATCTTCAGCATCACGCTGGTGGTGATCTACGGGCAGACCCGCATCCTCTACTCGATGGGCCGCGACGGCCTGCTGCCCAGGCGCTTCGCCGAGCTCTCCCCGCGTACCGGCACCCCGGTCTGGAACACCCTGGTGGTCGGGCTCGGCGTGGGCGCGCTGGCCGCCTTCATCCCGCTGAACGTGCTGGCCGACATCACCAGCCTCGGCACCCTGATCGCCTTCTCGGTGGTCTCGATCGGCGTGATCGTGCTGCGCCGCACCCAGCCCGACCTGCCGCGCGGCTTCAAGGTCCCCGGCTACCCGGTCGTCCCGCTGCTCAGCGTCGGCTTCTGCGTCTACCTGATCACCGGCCTGCACGCCGACACCTTCCGGGCCGGGGCGATCGCCCTCGCCGTCGCCCTGGTCGTCTACTTCGGCTACAGCGTCAAGCACTCCCGGCTGGAGCGCGCCGAGCAGCCGGCCGTCCCGAGCGGGACCGGCACCGGCTGACCAGGGCGTCGGCCGCCGGGCCGTTATCCAATCGTGAAGGGCCGCCGCGTGGTACGACACCCGGCGGCCCTACGCGCGTAGCGTCCCGATCGGGGCCCGAGGCGGTGGCGACAGGGCCCGGTTCGCCGCCATAACCTTCCACCATGGTGAGCACCCGCACGCCCGGCTTCTCCCGCCCGCGCGGCCGCTTCACCGGCCGTTCCAGAACGCCGGCCCCGACCATCGACGCCGAACCGCCGGCCAGACCCGGACGGCCGCCGACGGGCTCCACCGGCCGCCCGTTCCCCCGCCAGCGTGGTGAGAGCACCTTCCCGCCCACGCCCGTTCGGTGGAATCCCTCCCGGCTCGCCTCGCTGCGCTGGGTGCAGCTGCTCGGCTGTCTGGTCGCGGCCGGCTGGGCCGCGGCCTTCCCGCTCGTCTCCGACCTGGCCAACCAGCGGCTGTGGGGCCTGGTCGCGGCCCCCGCCTACGTGGTCGCCGGGCTGCTCTGCCTCACCCTGCCGCGCCGCTTCGCGGCCGAGGCCGCCGCCGTGGTCGCCCTGCTCGGGGCCGTGCTGGCGCCGCTCGGACTGCTCGCGGTGACCGGCCGCCACCAGTCCGAGGTGATGGTGGTCGAACGCTCGGCCCATCTGATGCTCACCACCGGCGACGTCTACCTCCCGCACCCGGTGGTGGTCACCGACTACAACCCCTACCTCCCGGCGATGTCGCTGTTCGGACTGCCGCGCCAACTGCTCGGCAGCTCCACCGCCTTCGCCCGGGTCGCCGGGGACGCCCGGATCTGGTTCGCCCTCACCTTCGTGGTCTGCCTGCTGGCCGCCTGGCGGCTGCTCCGGCCCACCCGGCCCGGCACCGACGGCCATCGCGCGCCGCTGCTGCCGCTGGCCGTCCTCACCGCCTCGCCGCTGATAGCGCTGGCCCTGGTGGTCGGCGGCGTCGACCTGCCGCTGATCGGGGTCTGCTGCCTGGCCATGGCGCTCGCCGAGCGGGACCGCACCGTCGCCGCCGGGCTGGTGCTCGCCCTCGCCTGCAGCCTCAAGTGGACCGCCTGGCCCGCCCTGCCGGTGGCCGTCCTGCTGCTGTGGCGGCTGTACGGCCGGCGGCCCGCCGCCCGTACCGCGCTGATCGGGGCCGGGGTGAGCGCGGCGGTGCTGCTGCCGTCCGTCCTGACCCAGCCGCAGGCGCTGCGCGACCAGGTGGTGCGCTTCCCGCTCGGGATGACCGCGATCCGCACCCCGGCGGGCAGCCCGCTGCCCGGCAAGGTGCTGGCCGGCTTCGGGCCGACCGGGCACACCGTCTCCCTCGCGCTGATGACCCTGGCCCTGGTCGGGGTGGCGATCTGGCTGGTGGCCCGGCCGCCGGTCTCCGCGATCGCCGCCGCCGACCTGCTGGCCGCCGGGCTGGCGATCGCCTTCACGCTCGCCCCGGCCGGGCGGTTCGGGTACCTGGCGCTGCCCGCCGTCCTGGTGATCTGGCCCCGGCTGGCGGCCCGGCGCTGGAGCAGCCGGCGCCCGGTGGCGCCCAGGCCCGCGCCGGAGGCGCCGCGGCCCGCCCTGCCGAGGAGCTGAGCGGGGCCCGCACGCACGGGAGCCCGCCACGTCGTTCGTGGCGGGCTCCTCGCGTACCGGACTCAGGCGCTCACTTGTTGCCGGACTTGAGCAGCGAGGCCACGGCCGGGCCGGCCGCGTCCACGCCGTGGCCGCCGCCCTGGACCTCGGCGGCGACCGCGAGGTTGCCGCGGAAGGCGGTGAACCAGCTGTTGGTGGTGGACGCGCCCTGGACCTCGGCGGAGCCGGTCTTGGCCCCCGCGTTGTCGGTGATCCCGGCCATCACCTGGCTGGCCGTGCCGCCGACGGCGGTGGCGTTCATCATCGCGCGCAGCTTGGCGGCGACGTCCGGCGAGATCTGCCGGGCCGCCTGCTGCTGGGGCAGGCCGGCGACCAGGATCGGCTGCTTGAACGCGCCGCTCTGGACGGTCGCCGTGATCGAGGCGATGGCCAGCGGGTTCATCTGGACCTTGCCCTGGCCGATGTAGTTCATCGCCTGCTCGTCCTTGCTGCCCGGGGTCGCCGGGATCTTGCCGTCGGCGTTCGGCAGGCCGGTCTTCCACTCCAGGCCGATGCCGTACACGTCCTTGGCGGTGCCTGACAGCGTCTCGGGCTTGAGGCTGGTCAGGCCCTGGTTGATGAAGGCGGTGTTGCAGGACACCATGAAGTCCTTCTGGAGCGAGTAGTCCGGGAAGGCGCCGGGGAAGTCGTTCGGGATCGCCACCGGGTTGCTGCTCTTCTCCGGGCAGGCCACGTTGCTGTCCGGGGTGAGCCCGGACTCCAGCAGGGCCGTCGAGGTGACGATCTTCATCGTCGAACCCGGGGCGAGCAGGCCGGTGAAGGCCCGGTTCTGGCCGGTGGCCGGGGCGTTGGCGAAGGCCAGCACCTGACCGGTGCTGGGCTCGATGGCCACGATGGAGCCCTGCTTGCCGCCCAGGTCGGTCATCGCCTTCTCGGCGGCGGCCTGGAGGGTGTTGTCGATGGTCACCTTGAACGGCTTGCCGGGCTTGGGCTCGACGATGGTGAACAGCTTGTCCGCGGCGGTCTTGCCGGCCGGGTCGGTGATCACCACCGCGCTGCCCGCGTCCTGGTCCTTGTTCGGGTCCGGCGGCAGCAGCTTGTGGGCGTTGTCCTGGAGGGTGGCCATCAGCGCCGGGGTGAGCGAGGCGCCCTGCAGCGCCTTGCCGTTGCGGTCCACCACGGTGGACGGCGGGGCGAAGACCTGCTGGGTGGCGATGGTCTCGTTGCCGGACAGGTGCGGGTGGATCACCGAGGGCGCCCAGTGCACGGCCGGGGTGTTGTCGCTCATCTTCACGACGCCGAGGAAGCCGTTGTAGTCCCAGACCCGGCTGGTGCCGGCGAACTCGGCGCGGGCCTTGAAGCCCATCAGCACGCCGGTGGGCCCGGAGGGGGAGGCGGCGGCGGACGGCGAGTCGGTGGCGCCGGCGGTGGCGCCCGCGGACGGGGTCGCCGAGGCGGCGCCGGTCGGCTTGGCCGGGGCCGGGGTGCCGGTCGCCGAGGCGAAGGCCTGCGGCGTGGCCGGGCCGGCCGGGGACAGGGTCAGCGCGCTCGGCTTCACCTGGTCCTTGAAGGCCGTCAGCGCCGTGGTGGCCGCGGCCGGGTCGTCGGTCAGCGAGGCCGCCTTGGCGATGTCGCCGGAGGTCCAGGCCGCCAGGAAGTCCTTCGCACCGCTCGCCGCCTGGTCGGCCGTGGGCGGCTCGGCGACCACCGTGCGGGGCTTCTTGTCGCCGGACGAGGAGTCCGACCCGCCCATCAGGCTGTAGGCCCCGTAGCCACCGCCCGCGAGGACGGCGATGGACACGCCGGTGATGATGCCGATCTTCGCGCCACTGCGCATGGTGCAAATCCCCCAGGGGTCTCGCGGCCGGGCGCAACCGGCGGGGCCGGAAACGCGGTACTCCCCCCACCCTAGGCAGGGCGGATCGGTGCGCCGACGAAACGCCGGGGACTTGTGACGGATCTGGTACGTGTTGTGGACGGGTTCGGACGGTTGGAGGGGGACCGTGTGCGCGCCCTCCCCGGACGCTTCCGCCGCTGGTCACGGGGGGTCTCAGATCCAGCTGTTGAACCACATCCGGGCGCGCCAGTCGCTCAGCGGGATGGTCTGCCCGGTGAACAGCGGATAGAAGTACAGGAAGTTCCAGATGATCAGCAGCACCAGCAGTCCGGCCGCGGCCGAGCCGATGATCCGGCGGTCCCGGGAGGCGCCGGCCGGCCCGATCAGCGCGCCGATCAGCATCGTCACGGCGAGCACCAGGAACGGGACGAAGACCACCGCGTAGAACAGGAAGATCGTCCGCTGCTGGTAGAGGAACCACGGCAGGTAGCCGGCGGCCAGGCCGCACAGCAGCGCGCCGGCCCGCCAGTCCCGGCGGAAGGCCCAGAGCCACAGGCAGTAGACCAGCGCCAGCAGGGCCGTCCACCAGAGCAGCGGGGTGCCGATGCCCAGCACCTCGCGGGCGCAGTCGGCGACGGTGCAGCCGCTCTGGCCGAGCTTGGGGGACTCGTAGTAGAAGGACACCGGGCGGCCCAGCACCAGCCAGGACCACGGGTTCGACTGGTAGGTGTGCGGGTCGGTCAGGTGGGTGTGGAACTCGTAGACCGTCGAGTGGTAGTGCCACAGGGCCCGCAGGCCCTCGGGTATCCACGGGTAGTCGGTGGAGCGGCCGACCGCCCAGTCCCGGCCCCAGCCGCCCTGGCCGGGCGCGTTGCTGCTGGCGAACCAGCCCCACCAGGACGCCACGTAGACCGCGACCGAGACCACGACGACCGACACGAAGGCGGGCACCACGTCCCGGGCCAGCACGGCCAGGTACGGGCGCGGGGCGCCGGCCAGCCGGCGGGCGCCGACGTCGCACAGCACGGTCATCAGGCCGAACGCGGCCGCGACGTACAGGCCGCTCCACTTGGTGGCGCAGGTCAGGCCGACGCAGACGCCGGCCGCGATCCGGTACGGGCGCCAGCCCAGGTGGAGCCGCTGGGCGAGCACCGCGTCCTCGACCCCGCCGAGCCTCGCCGCGAGCCGGGCCCGGGTGCGGTCCCGGTCCAGGACCAGGAAGCCGAAGGCGGCGAGGATCCAGAACATCACCACCAGGTCGAGCAGCGCGGTCCGGCTGAGCACCAGGTGCAGGCCGTCCACCGAGAGCAGCAGGCCGGCCACGCAGCCCAGCAGGGTGGAGCGGAACATCCGGCGGGCGATCCGGGCCAGCATCAGCACCGACAGGGTGCCGAGCAGGGCCACCGCGAACCGCCAGCCGAAGGGGTTCATGCCGAACAGCTGCTCGCCCGCGCCGATGATCCACTTGCCCACCGGCGGGTGCACCACGTACGACGGCGTCGAGCGGTACGGCACGGCCGCGCCCGGCGTCATGATCGTCGTGTTGGCGTCCTCCGGCCAGTTGATCTCGTAGCCGCCGTGCCAGAGCGCGTAGGCGTCCTTGGCGTAGTACGTCTCGTCGAAGATGATCGCGTGCGGCTGGCCGAGGCCGGTGAACCGCAGCAGCCCGGCGAACACCGCGACCGCGACCGGGCCCAGCCAGCCGGACCAGCGGCACAGGAAGTACCAGAGGCCCTGCGGCAGCCGCAGGCCCAGCCGCAGCAGCAGCGGGGACTGCGCGACGTCGGGCCGGGTCACCCCGGGGCCGTCCGGCAACGGCGGGACGAGGCGCTCGGTGAGCGTGCCGGTCGGTCGGGCCCGGTAGCCGAAGCCGGCCAGGCGCTCCCGCCAGGGCGCGGGTGTCCGGGGTGACTCCGGGGAGCGGGGTGACTCCGGTGAGCGGGGGGACGGCAGGCCGACACCGCCCCGCGCGGAGTGGTCCGTACCCGTGGGCGTCTGCGCCGCCGTGTCGCCGTTCATCCGCCACATCGTAGGGGCGCTCCTCGTACGTGTGACCGGTCCCTCGGAAGCTGACCGAATCGTCACCAAACGCCCCGGCGGCCCGGAGCTGCGAGGATGGGGCCCGTGACAGGAGTACTCGTTCTCGCAGGCACCCCCATCGGCGACGTCTCGGACGCCCCGCCCCGGCTGCTCACCGAGCTGGCCACGGCGGACGTCATCGCGGCGGAGGACACCCGGCGGCTGCGCCGGCTCACCCAGGCCCTCGGGGTGACCCCGGCCGGGCGGGTCGTCTCCTACTTCGAGGGCAACGAGGTCGGACGCACCCCCGAACTGGTCGAGGCGCTCCTCGGCGGCGCCCGGGTGCTGCTGGTCACCGACGCCGGGATGCCGTCCGTCTCCGACCCCGGCTACCGGCTGGTGGCCGCCGCCGTCGAGGCCGACGTCAAGGTCACCGCCGTGCCCGGGCCGTCCGCGGTGCTCACCGCGCTCGCGCTGTCCGGCCTGCCGGTCGACCGCTTCACCTTCGAGGGCTTCCTGCCGCGCAAGACCGGCGACCGGGCCCGGCAGCTGGCCACCGTCGCCGCCGAACCGCGCACCATGGTCTTCTTCGAGGCGCCGCACCGGATCGCCGAGGCGCTGGCCGCGATGGCGGACGCCTTCGGGCCGCAGCGCCCGGCCGCCGTGTGCCGCGAGCTCACCAAGACCTACGAGGAGGTCAAGCGCGGGCCGATCGGCGAGCTGGCGGCCTGGGCCGCGGACGGCGTCAGGGGCGAGATCACCGTCGTGGTCGCGGGCGCCCCGCCGGCCGCGCCCCAGGAGCTGACCCCGGCCGAGCTGGCCCGGCTGGTGGCCGTCCGGGAGGAGGCCGGGGAGCGGCGCAAGGAGGCCATCGCGGCGGTCGCGGTCGAACTGTCCGTGCCCAAGCGGGAGGTCTTCGACGCGGTCGTCGCGGCGAAGCGGGAAGCCGTGGAAGGGGCTTTGAAAAAGGGGTGAATTCCGGGGGTTGCGTGGCGGGCGGGGAGTCGTACCTTGGAGGGAAGGCCCGGCTAAACGCCCGCTGCGATGAAGGTTCGACCCCGGATTCCGGTTCCCGACGCGCCCTTTGTATAGGGCTCGCCAACCCGCATCCAAGTCTTCACAAGAAGGGCGTCAGCCAGGGCGGTACGGGCATTTCCTTGAACGGAAAGACCCAGCCGGGCGAGCGCCCGACGGGCACTGGGAGTTGGCTATGAGCGACACGATCGGTAGCCCCCGCAGTGGCAACGCGCTGAACGCCCCCGGCCTGGCGGGGCGGGCGCACACTCCCGTCGAGACCGTCCGGGAGGCCTACTCCTTCGCCTGCCTGCGCTGCGGGTACGGCTGGGAGCAGGCGTACGACATCGAGCACCACGTGGCCCGGGACGGTCACATCGTGTTCGAGTACCACGCCAACGGTGTCCGGGTGCCGTCCCCGCTGCTCAAGCCGACCTGCCCGGGCTGCGGTGGACACACCGTCCGGATCATGCGCGAGGGCCGGGTGGCCGGGGCCGACCAGGCCTGGCAGCACGCCCCCGGCTACCCGGCGCACGCCGAGCCGGCCCGGCCGGCCCCGGCCTCCGGGCCCGCCCGGCCGCAGGGGCGCTGGGCCCGGTTCTGGTCGCGGCTCCTGGGCTGACCGGGCCGACGGGTCCTGGGCCGACCGGGCCGACGGGTCCGGGGGAGCGCGGCCGGGGCCGCCCGCCGCGAGCAGTGCGGCGGGCGGCCCCGCGGTACGCCCGGGCGATATCCGGTCGAGGGGTGCGTTCGGGCCCGACTAAGCTTTCCGACCATGGCGGCCACTGCAGACCACAGCACCACCGGGACGAGCGCCCCGGCGTACTACGTTTCCACTCCGATCTACTACGTCAACGACCGTCCCCACCTGGGCCACGCGTACACCACCGTGGCGGGCGACGTCCTCACCCGCTGGCACCGCCAGCGCGGCGAGAAGGTGTGGTACCTGACCGGCACCGACGAGCACGGTCAGAAGATCATGCGGACCGCCGAGGCCAACGGCGTCAGCCCGCAGGAGTGGTGCGACAAGCTGGTCGAGGAGGCCTGGAAGCCGCTCTGGCAGCACCTGGAGATCGCCAACGACGACTTCATCCGCACCACCGAGGAGCGGCACACCGCCCGGGTGCAGGAGTTCGTCCAGGACCTGTTCGACAAGGGCGAGATCTACAAGGGCGGCTACTCCGGCCCCTACTGCGTCGGCTGCGAGGAGTTCAAGCTCCCCGCCGAGCTGCTCGACGGCGCCACCGAGGACGAGAAGCTCTGCTCCGTCCACAAGAAGCCGGTCGAGTGGCTGGAGGAGGAGAACTACTTCTTCCGCCTCTCCGCCTACGCCGAGCGGCTGCTGGAGTTCTACGCCGCCAACCCCGGCTTCATCCAGCCGGCCTCGGCCCGCAACGAGGTGCTGCGCTTCGTCGAGCAGGACCTCAAGGACCTCTCGATCTCCCGCTCCACCTTCAACTGGGGCGTGCCGCTGCCCTGGGACGAGAAGCACGTCCTCTACGTCTGGGTCGACGCGCTGCAGAACTACATCACCGCGGCCGGCTACGGCAGCGACCCGGAGCGCTTCGCCGAGCTCTGGCCGGCCTCCGTCCACCTGGTCGGCAAGGACATCCTGCGCTTCCACGCGGTGATCTGGCCGGCCATGCTGATGGCCGCGGGCCTGCCGCTGCCCAAGCGGGTCGTCGCCAACGGCTGGCTGATGGTCGGCGGCGAGAAGATGTCCAAGTCCAACCTCACCGGTATCGCGCCCACCGACCTCACCTCGCACTTCGGCGTCGACGCGTACCGCTACTACTTCCTGCGGGCGATCCCGTTCGGCACGGACGGCTCGTTCTCCTGGGAGGACTTCACCGCCCGCTACACCTCCGAGCTCGCCAACGACTTCGGCAACCTGGCCTCCCGGGTCGCCGCGATGGTCGGCAAGTACTTCGGCGGGGCGCTGCCGGCCGCCACCGCCGCGGGCGAGGCCGAGCAGGCCGTCGCGGACGGGCTGGCCGCCGCCGTCACCGCCGCCGACGCCAAGATCGGCGAGGAGCTGGACTTCGCCGGCGGCCTCGCGGCGATCTTCGAGTTCGTCAAGCAGGTCAACGGCTACCTCACCACCCAGGAGCCGTGGAAGGTCGCCAAGGACGAGTCCGAGGAGGGCCAGGCCCGCCTCGCCACCATCCTCTACACCGCCGCCGAGGCGCTGCGCGGCACCGCCGTGCTGCTCAACCCGGTGATGCCGTCCACCGCCGAGAAGCTGTGGGCCTCGCTGGGCGCCGCCGAGGGCCTCGGCGCGCTCGCCGACCAGCGCATCGCCACCACCGGTGACTGGGGCCGGCTGCCTGTCGGCGCCACCGTCACCAAGGGCGAGATCCTGTTCCCGCGCCTCGAAGAGAAGCCGGCCTCCTGATGGCCGGGAAGGACGACGACCGGTCGACCCCGCCGCCGCTGCCGCAACCCCTGGCCGTGGCGGTGGCCGACTCGCACACCCACCTCGACATGCAGGCCGGCACCCCGGCCGAGGGGCTCGCCCGGGCCGCCTCGGTCGGGGTCACCACGGTCGTCCAGGTGGGCTGCGACGTGCCCGGCTCGCGCTGGGCCGCCGAGCTGGCGGCGCAGTACGAGCAGGTGCACGCGGCCGTCGCCCTGCACCCCAACGAGGCGCCGCGGATCTTCCTCGGCGACGCCGACGGGTGGTCCGGGCAGCAGCGGCTCGCGGGCGGGCAGGCGGCGCTGGAGGAGGCGCTCGCCGAGATCGACGCGCTGGCCGCGCTGCCGCAGGTCCGCGCCGTCGGCGAGACCGGGCTGGACTACTTCCGCACCGGGCCGGAGGGCGTGGAGATCCAGAAGGAGTCGTTCCGCCGCCACATCGAGATGGCCAAGCGGCACGGCAAGGCCCTGGTCATCCACGACCGCGACGCCCACGAGGACGTCATCGCCGTCCTGCTGGCCGAGGGCGCCCCGGAGCGGACCGTCTTCCACTGCTACTCCGGCGACGCCGAGATGGCGAAGGTCTGCGCCGAGCACGGCTGGTACCTCTCCTTCGCCGGCCCGGTCACCTTCAAGGCCAACCAGCCGCTGCGCGACGCCCTGCTCGCCACCCCGCTCGACCGGGTCCTGGTCGAGACCGACGCCCCCTTCCTCACCCCGCACCCGTACCGGGGGCGGCCGAACGCGCCGTACCTCATCCCGGTCACGGTGCGGTCGATGGCGGCGACCCTGGGGCTGCACGAGGACGAGCTGTCGACGGCGATCGCGGCGAACACGGCACGGGCCTTCGGGTACTGAGCGGGTCGAACGGATCTCGGGTTTCGAAGGAACGATTCGGCACTCCCGGCTTCTTCCTAGGCTGGTTAGCATGAGTGCAGTGAGGGAGGTGGCAATGACCGCCGAGCCGATCAGCGAACCCGTGGACGATCGCGTCGAATGGTTCCTTCCGCCAGCCCAGGGCTGGACGTACGAGCAGGCTCAGGATTTCGACCTGCCGTTCGAGTGGGATCTGGTGGACGGAGTCATTGTGGTCCGGGGGCAGACGAACTTCTGGCATGACCTGGTGCGTTCGGGGCTGGAGCGAGGGCTGTTCGCTGCGCGCGTCGAGCCCTGTGCGGTCCTGCCGGAGCGGTGCATGCTGCTGGACGAGAGCAACACGGCCAAGCCCGATGTGGTGGTGTTCGACAAGACCGGTCTCGACGTCTTCGAGCTGGACTGTCTGCCGGTCGAGTCCGTGGTTCTGGCCGTCGAGGTGGTGTCGCCCGGGACCCGGGCCAGGGACCGCTTCGGCAAGCCCGGCCAGTTCGCCGAGAAGGGGATCCCCGCCTACTGGCGGGTCGAGCGCGGCATCGACAACCTGCCTATCGTCCACGAGTTCCACCGGGACGAGGAGAAGGGCGTCTACTTGCCCGTCGCCCAGCACGAAGGGGTGCTCCGTACCTCGGTCCCGTACCCCGTGGAGATCGACCTCGCCGCGGTGGTCGAACTCTGAGTGCCGCCCGCGCCCGTATCCTTGGCGCGTGAGCAGCACCGACCCCACCCCTGACAGCCACCTGCTGGGCGCCGCCGACATCCGCGAACTGGCGGCCGCGTTCGGCGTGAAGCCGACCAAGCAGCGCGGGCAGAACTTCGTCATCGACGGCAACACCGTGCGGCGGATCGTCCGCGCCGCCGAGGTGACGGAGCAGGACGCGGTGGTGGAGGTCGGGCCAGGGCTCGGCTCCCTCACGCTGGCGCTGCTGGACGTCGCCCGGCACGTCACCGCGGTCGAGATCGACCCGGTGCTCGCCCGGCACCTGCCGGACACCGTCGCGGGCCGGATGCCCCGCAAGGCGGACGCCTTCGCGCTGGTCCTCAGCGACGCCATGGAGGTCACCGAGCTGCCCGGGCCGGCGCCCACCGCGCTGGTCGCCAACCTGCCGTACAACGTGGCGGTGCCCGTCCTGCTGCACATGCTGGCGACCTTCCCCAGCATCGAGCGGACCCTGGTGATGGTGCAGAGCGAGGTCGCCGACCGGCTCGCCGCCAAGCCCGGCAACAAGGTCTACGGCGTCCCCTCGGTCAAGGCCAACTGGTACGCCGACGTGAAGCGGGCCGGCGCGATCGGGCGGAACGTGTTCTGGCCCGCCCCCAACGTCGACTCCGGGCTGGTCTCGCTGATCCGCCGCGAGCCGCCGAGGACCACCGCGACCCGCGAGCAGGTGTTCGCGGTGGTCGACGCCGCGTTCGCCCAGCGCCGCAAGACCCTGCGCGCCGCGCTGGCCGGCTGGGCCGGCTCCGCCGCCGGGGCCGAGCAGGCGCTCGCGGCCGCCGGGATCGACCACAAGCTGCGCGGCGAGATGCTGACGGTGGAGCAGTTCGCCGCGATCGCCGAGCACAAGCCCGTCGCGCCGGTGGCTCCGGGCACGTCTGCCACGTCTGCCGAGGACGGCGAGTGATCACCGTACGGGTACCGGCCAAGGTCAACGCCCAGCTCGGGGTCGGCGGACTGCGCGCCGACGGCTTCCACGACCTGGCCAACGTCTTCTTCGCGGTCTCGCTCGGTGACGAGGTCACGGCCACCCCGGCGGACGGCGTGACGCTGTCCTGCTCGGGCCCCGACGCCGAGGCCGTCCCGCTCGACGACAGCAACCTCGCCGCCCGCGCCGCCCGGCTGCTCGCCGCCCACCACGGGATCGCCGACCCGGGCGTCCACCTGCACATCGCCAAGGCCATCCCGGTCGCCGGCGGCATGGCCGGCGGCAGCGCCGACGGCGCCGCCGCGCTGGTCGCCTGCGACGCGCTGTGGCAGCTCGACACCCCGCTCCCGGTGCTGCTGGACCTCGCCGCCGAACTGGGCTCCGACGTGCCCTTCGCCCTGCTCGGCGGCGTCGCGCTGGGCCGCGGCCGGGGCGAGATCCTGGAACCGCTGCCGGTCGACGGCACCTTCCACTGGGTCTTCGCGGTCGCCGACGGCGGCCTGTCCACCCCCGCGGTCTTCCGCGAGTGCGACCGGCTCCGCGAGGAGGCCGGCACCGGCTCCAGCGACCTCCAGGTGCCCACCCCCGACGCCGACCGGGCCCTGCTCGCCGCCCTCGCCGACGGCGACGCCGTCGCCCTGGCCGGCGCGCTCACCAACGACCTCCAGGCCGCCGCGCTCTCCCTGCGCCCCGCGCTGGCCGCCACCCTGCGGGCCGGCACCGAGGCCGGTGCGCTCGGCGCCCTGGTCTCCGGCTCCGGACCGACCTGCGCCTTCCTGGCCAAGGACGCCGAGGCGGCGGCCACCGTCGCCCGGGCGCTGCTGGCCTCCGGCACCTGCCGGGCCGCGCACGCCACGTACGGGCCGGTGCCGGGGGCGTCGGTCGTCTGACGGGGTGGGGGTGCCGCGTCCGGCGTGGTGAGGGCGCCGTGTCCGGCGTGCCGGGGGCGTCGCTCGGGCGGCGTGGTGGGGGCGCTCGACGCGGTGAGGGCGTCGCGGCCCGCCCATTAGGCTGGGGTGATCGGGTCGTCCCCGAGAGAGGGGCGGGCTGGGCCCGCCCCCGACCGCCGAACCCAGGAGCGCAGCACACGTGGCCGTCAACCTCGCCACCATCGAGTCCGTCACGAAGGTCTACGGCACCCGCACCCTGCTGGACGCGGTCAGCCTGGGCGTGAGCGACGGCGACCGGATCGGCGTCGTCGGCCGCAACGGCGACGGCAAGACCACCCTGATCCGGATGCTCGCCAAGCTGGAGGAGCCCGACGGCGGCCGGATCACCTGGAACGGCAACCTCGAACCGGCCGTCCTCACCCAGCACGACTCGCTCGACCCGAAGGCCACCATCCGGCACGAGGTCATCGCCGACCGCGCCGACCACGAGTGGCTCGGCGACGCCCGGATCCGCGACATCATCGAAGGCCTCTTCGGCGGCCTCGACCTGCCCGGCTTCGCCGACGGCCTCGACACCGTCATCGGCCCGCTCTCCGGCGGCGAGCGCCGCCGGATCGCCCTCGCCAAGCTGCTGCTCGGCTCCCCCGAGCTGATCATCCTCGACGAGCCCACCAACCACCTCGACGTCGAGGGCATCAACTGGCTCGCCCAGCACCTGCAGAAGCGCCGCTCCGCGCTGGTCTGCGTCACCCACGACCGCTGGTTCCTCGACCAGGTCTGCACCCGGATGTGGGACGTCCAGCACGGCGAGGTGCACGAGTACGAGGGCGGCTACTCCGACTACGTCTTCTCCCGCGCCGAGCGCTCCCGGATCGAGGCCGTCGAGGAGCAGAAGCGCCAGAACCTCGCCCGCAAGGAGCTGGCCTGGCTGCGCCGCGGCGCCCCCGCCCGCACCTCCAAGCCGCGCTACCGGATCGAGGCGGCCAACGCCCTGATCGCCGACGTGCCGGACCCCCGGGACAAGAGCGAGCTGATGAAGTTCGCCAACGCCCGGCTCGGCCGCACCGTCTTCGACCTGGAAGGCGTCACCGTCAAGGCCGGCCCCAAGCTGCTGCTGGAGAACCTCACCTGGCAGCTCGGCCCCGGTGACCGGATCGGCCTGCTCGGCGTCAACGGCGCCGGCAAGACCTCGCTGCTGCGCGCCATGCGCGACGCCTACGCCAGCGAGGGCGACGTCCAGCCCACCTCCGGCGTGATCAAGGTCGGCAAGACCGTGCGGCTGGCCTACCTGTCCCAGGAGGTCGCCGAACTGGAGCCGACGACCCGGGTGCTGCAGGCCGTCGAGCAGGTCCGCTCCCGGGTCGACCTCGGCAAGGGCCGGGAGATGAGCGCCGGCCAGCTGTGCGAGCAGTTCGGCTTCGGCAAGGACAAGCAGTGGACGCCGGTCGGCGACCTCTCCGGCGGCGAGCGCCGCCGGCTCCAGCTGCTGCGGCTGCTGATGGACGAGCCCAACGTGCTGTTCCTCGACGAGCCGACCAACGACCTGGACATCGAGACCCTCAACCAGCTGGAGGACCTGCTCGACGGCTGGCCCGGCTCGATGGTCGTCATCAGCCACGACCGGTTCTTCATCGAGCGGACCACCGACGTCGTCCACGCGCTGCTCGGCGACCAGAAGATGCGGATGCTGCCGGGCGGCGTCGACGAGTACCTGGAGCGGCGGGCCCGGATGGCCGCCGCCGCGGCGCAGGCCGCCCCCGTCGCCGCGGCCCCGGCCGCCGACCCCGCCGCCGGGCTCTCCGGCGGGGACCTCCGGGCGGCCAAGAAGGAGATGCAGAGGATCGAGCGCCAGATCTCCAAGCTGGACCAGAAGGAGTCCAAGCTGCACGCCCAACTCGCCGAGCACGCCGCCGACTTCTCCAAGGTCGCCGAACTGGACGGGCAGCTGCGCACCGTCCGGGAGGAGAAGGAGGAGCTGGAGCTGACCTGGCTGGAGCTGGCCGAGCAGGTCTGACCGCCCGCCTTCTCGACTACCGCTGCTCGAGCAGGAGTTCCCACTCGTCACCACCGCTGCTCGAGCAGGAACTCCAGCTCGTCACTACCGCTGCTCGAGCAGGAGCTCCAGCTCGTCCGCCGCACGGCCCAGCGCACTGAGCGCCGGGTCGTGCGGTGCGTCCGGCCGGGCCGCCGGACCGACCGGCGGACGGTGCTCCCGGGCGGCGGCCGTCAGCTCGTCCAGGGCCCGCCGGACCCGCTCGGTCTCCCCCGGATCCGGCACCCGGCCCCCGTACCGGATCTGCGCGGCGAACGCCGCCACCGCCCCGCCCAGCCGCTCCAGCGCCGCCGTGGCCGGCAGCCACTGCTCGGCCAGCCGGCCCGTGGGCGGCGGCTCGGCCAGCCCCTGCCGCACCTCCTGCCGGGCGTCCGCCAACGACCGGTAGGCCGTACGGCGCAGCCACACCTCTCCGGTCCGGTGCTCCGTGACCGCGTCCAGGTAGGCGCGCAGGGCGGTCGTCGCGGTCACCAGCCGCGGCTCGATCCGGTGCCGCGGGCGCTCCGGCCACAGCAGGTAGCCGAAGAGCAGCACGATCGCGCTCGCCAGGACCGTGTCCAGCACCCGCGGCCAGAACTCGGCCGCGCTGCTCTGCCCGCCGAGTTGGAGCAGCACCAGCGCCATCGGCGTCATCGCCACGGTGGTCAGCCCGTAGTGCGCCGCCGTCGCGTACGGCAGCAGCGCCACGCACAGCGCCGCCACCGCCGTCAGCACCCACTCCTCGGTGGTCGACGCCAGCAGCGCCGCCGTCACCACCACACCCAGCACCGTGCCGACCGCCCGGCTCACCGCCCGCAGGAACACCGAACCCAGATCCGGCTTCACCACGAACGCGATCGTCATCGGCACCCAGTAGCTCTTGCTCAGCGGGTAGTTGGCCGTCACTGCCGAACCCACCGCGATGCACAGCGCCACCCGCAGCCCGTACCGCGCCGAAGCGGCGGACCACAGCCGCCCCCGGAGCCGCCACGGGTCGGGCGGCGGCGCGGGAGCCGCGTCGATCCGGGCCGGCCGGCCCGCGACCGCGTCCGCCGCGGCCCGCAGCGCCATATCCAGGGCCTGCCGCGCCGGGGTGTCCGGCCCCCACCGCGGCACCACCACCTCGCCGCCGCCCCGCCGCACCGCGGCCGCCAGCTGCCCGGGCACCGCCGCCACCTCCGCCGGCACCGGCCGCCACGCCCACAACAGGCCTGTCGCCGCCTCGGTCGCCGCCAGCGCCGCCTCGTACACCGGGCGCAGGGCCGTCCGGCCGCGCCCGGGGAACAGGTCCTGCACCTGGTTCAGGCGGGCCGTCAACACCCGGCGGGAACCCGCGCCCCGCGCCGTCCCCAGATCGCCGAGCGTCCGGCCGAGCGCCTCGTACGCCGCCGCCAGCGCCCGGACGCGCGGGTCGGCCGCACGACCGGGCAGACCCAGCAGCACCACGAACGCCGCACCCGCCAGCATCATCGGCGCCGCCGCCCACCACGGCCCCGGCAACGGCATCCCGCTGCCCAACGCCGCCGACACCAGCAGCAGCATCCCCGCCGCCGACCCGCGCGGACCCGTCGCACTCAACGCACCCGACACGAACGCCGTCAGCGTCAGCCCGGCACCGAGCACCACCACACCCGCGTGGACGTGCTGCAAGGCCGTACCGATCAGCATCCCCGCCGCCGAAGCCGCCACCGCCGAGCCGATCCGCGCCGTCCGCAGCCCCGTGGGCTCGACCCGGTCGTTCATCGTCGCGTGCATCGCCCCCAGCCCGGCGAACACCCCCAGGTCCAGCCGGTGCGCCCACAACCCCAGCACCAGCGGCACCGCCATCCCCACCGCGGCCCGCACCATCAACACCACCGGCAGCGGCGGCCGCTCCGGCCGCACCGCCCGGGCCCACCAGGGCGTCCTCTGCTCAGGCATGTCGTCACACGTCCGTTCTGCGGCCACGGCTCGCTGCTGAGCGACATTGCACGGCAGATGGGGCGTACCGGGGCAGTCTACCCAGCGGCCCGACCCCGGGCTGTACGTGTCAAGTTCGTACCGATCGCGCCCGCGCCGACCAAGGGCCCTGCCGGGCCGACAGAGGCGGTGGCTACCATGACAGAGGCGGGGGCCGCCCCCAGGGCGGGCGGCCGAACCGACCAGGACGGTACGTCTTGGAAGTTGACGGTGCGTTGCGGCGCGACGGGGCCCGGGACACGCCCGGGACGCGCGGGCCGTACGGGGGAGAGGTGGATTGCTGTGGGAGAGCCGACGACCACGCCGAGCGCGGGAACGACGCCGGCACCGGGGACACCGGGGACACCTGGGGCACCGGACGCGACGCCGTTCATGCTGGACGGGCCGACGATCCCGCTGCCGTGGGGGCACGGGATCAAGATTGCCCCCGTGGTCAGCACCGTGCAGACCAACGTCAGCGCAGGCGACCTGGTCGCGGCCTTCGGCAAGCAGGACGTCCAGATCGAGCTGCAGACGCTCACGAACTTCGCCAACAAGGTCGATGCGCTGCTCAAGGCGATGGAGGGATCGGCGGCCGCGCCGTACAAGCTCCAGGAGCAGAAGGTCTCCGCGGGCAGCTTCGTCAACGCCGCAGACGCTGCGAAGTTCCCCGAGGCCGTGGCCCTGCACGGCGCCTACGACAAGGTCCACGACCAGCTGGTCAAGCTCCACAAGGACTTCGCGGCGCAGATCGAGGCGATGAAGGCTGCGGTCGCGGACACGCACAGCCAGTACACGACCAACGAGGGCCACACGACGGACGCCCAGAAGGCGATCGCGGCGGGGGCAGGCATCAACCTGCCGCCTACAGGGACGAAGTCCAACGTGACGGCCTGAAAGCGGCGCCTGGAGAGATTTACGGGGAGACGGGGAACAGACCATGTCAGGACCGACGGAGTTCAGCAACATCGACCACGCCGTACTCAAGGGGATGGTCGACGGCGGGAAGCCCGCCGACGTACTAAAGCGGGCGAACCAGCTCCAGGACGCAGGCCGCGTCCTGACGGACCTCAGCCAGGCGTTGCAGGGGCACCTCGGCAATGTCAGCTGGGAGGGGCCGGCGGCCGAGGGCTTCAAGACCTGGGTGGGGAACCTCTACAAGTCCGCAGCGATCATCGCCCAGCATTCCACGACCGCCGGCAACGCCATGGTCCAGGCCGGAGAGGCGCTCAGCACCGCCCAGTCCGCCGTGCCCAAGCCTCCGCAGACGGAGATCGACCTGCTGGCCAAGGCCAAGGCGCAGACGCTCTACATGCCGTCGAACGTGAACCTGAACGGCAAGTCGGTCGACGACTTCATGTTCTCCCTCAACCCGAACTGGGTGAGCAAGGACCGGGCTGCCCAGGCCGCGGCGACCATCGAGAAGGAGAAGCAGGAAGCCATTCTCCAGATGGAGAAGCTGGCACAGGCTTACACCGCGGCGACGACGACGTTGAACGGGATCGACGACAACGTGGTGCTGCCGGGAACGCCTGCCACGGGGAAGGACAAGGGCTCCGCTTCGGAGTACGGGGGGAACGGTAGCTCGGGAAGCAGCTACGGGGGCTCGGTCCGAAGCCCCCGCACCGGCAGCTACGGCGGGAGCTACAGCCCGCCTGGCGGCGACTATGGCGGTGCCACCATGAAGCCCCGTGACCCGGCGACGAGCTGGCAGGATCCGTCCAACCCGACCCACCCCGGCCCGACTCCGCCCTACGGCGGCGGGCAGCTGCCGCCCCCGCCGCAGGACCCGGGCACCCCGACCCCGCCGTCCCACCCGTCGGACCCGGTCACCCGTCCCGGCACCGGCCTCGACAGCATCCCGACCCTGCCGGACCAGACCACTCCGGTCGGTCCCGGGGGCGGCCCGGTGCTGCCGAGCGGTCCGGGTGGAACTCCCGGCTACCCCGGCGGTCCCGACGGCCGGGGCGGGCTGCCCGGCACGCCGGGCAGCGGCCCCATCTCCGGCTTCCCGGCGGGCATCGGTGGCGGGTCCGTTCCGACCAAGGGCATCGGCGGCATCCCCGGCAAGGGCGGCGGCTCGGTTCCCCTCCGTACCGGCCCGTTCAGCGGCGGTTCGGTCCCCGGCAAGGCCGGTACCCCGGGACTCCCGAGCGGAACGGTCTTCGGTCGTGAGGGTGCGCCGGGCGGTGGCCGGGTCGGCGGTTCGGCCATGGGTGGCGGAATGGGTGGCATGCACCCGGGCATGGGCGGCGGCCACGGCGTCGTCGGCGGTGCCGGTGGTGCGCGCGGCCGGGGCCTGACCTCGACCCCGGGCGGCACGGTCGGTGGCCGCAAGGGCCCTGCCGCCAGCGGGGAGTTCACCCCTGGTGGCACGGGCCTGCGCAACCGCGCGGCGGCGGAGGCTGCCGAGGGCGGTGCACGGTCCGGGCAGAACGGCATGATGGCCCCGGGTACGGGCGGCCACGGCGGCAAGAAGGACCGCGACCGCCGCAACCGCGCGGACTACCTCCACGAGGACGAAGAGACGTGGACCAGCGGTACGCCGCACAGCAATCCGGACGTGATTGAGTAGGACGGCAACGACTGCCCGGCCACTGGGCTTCCCCAGTGGCCGGGCAGTCTTGTTCAGGCCCCGCTTCGGCAGGCGGGGAAGTCGACGAGGAGTTGTGATGAGTCGAATGATCCGGCGGGTGCCTGGACGGCTGTTCGTGGCGATGCTCGTAGCCGCTGGTGTCGCCGTTTCCCCTGTTGCAGCATCGGCTGCCGTCAATGGTGCGGTTCGTGATGATCAGTGGCATCTGGATGTCATGAAGGCGTCGGACATGTGGAAGGTCTCCACAGGGCAGGGCGTCACGGTCGCAGTGATCGACGGTGGGTTCAAGCTGGATCACCCTGACCTTTCCGGGCAGTTCTTGTCAGGAAAGGACTTCAGCGGCAGCAAGGGCGGAGTTGGTGCCGATGCCAATGGGCACGGCACGCAGATGGCCGGGCTGATTGCGGGAACGGGGAAGGCGAATGGCGGGAAGGGTGCTTATGGATTGGCACCCGGAGTCAAGATCCTGCCCTTGAAGATCAATACGGGATCCGAGGGGTCGGTGCTTTCGGCTGACTTCCTGGACCAGATCGGGCAGGCGGTCGACTATGCCGTCGCCAACGGCGCCAAGGTCATCAGTATTTCTCAAGGGACGAACTCGGTCACGACGTCCAGCGACGATGTCGCCAAGCTGAATCGAATCCTCGTGTCCGCCAGGGCGAAGGGGGCCCTGGTCCTCGCTGCGGTGGGGAACGAGGCGAAGTCCGGGAACCCGGTTGACTATCCGGGAGGACTGCCGAACGTCGTGGGCGTCGGAGCCTTCGGTCGGAACGGGGATGTGACCGACGAATCCGAGACGGGGCCGCAGGTGGCTCTGGTAGCTCCTGGTGCGGACACCATCGCAGCCTGCACGGCTCCATCTGGATATTGCACCGGGCATGGAACGTCGGATGCGACCGCTCTGGCGTCTGCCTCAGCGGCGCTGATCTGGTCGATCCATCCGGATTGGTCACCGAACCAGATTCTGCGGGTGCTCATCAATACCGCGGGCAGGCCGAATGGCGGGAACGCCCGGACGAACGATGCCGGTTGGGGTGCGGTCCGGCCGCGGATCGCGTTGACGGACCCGGGCGACCCCGGACCGGCGGATGTGTCGCCGCTTCCGGCTGATGCGGTGACGCCTTCGGCTGCCCCTTCGCCGTCGGCGAGTGCGTCCGTGTCCGCGTCGTCGGTGCCGAGTCCGGCCGGGGCTGCGGCCGGTGCGCCGACTGCGCAGCCGGAGGCTGGGGCGTCGTCCGGGTCGGGTGGTGCGCTGCCGGTCGTGGGTGGGGTGGTGGCCGGTCTTCTGGTGGTGGCGGGTGTGGTGTTCGCGGTGGTGCGTCGGCGGCGGGCTGCCGTGCCGCCGGGGCCTCCGGGGGGTAACCCGTACGCGCAGTAGGCGGGTTGGGGCAGGTGGGCCCGGGTGTCGCGGTGGCGGCGCCCGGGCTTTTTGGTGGGCGCTGGGGGGCGGGGTGTGCGCCGGGGTCACTCGGGTGGGTGCTGGCGGGGGTGGGGTGGGGGTGGCGAGGGTGGTGGTATGGATGCGGAGGGTGCCCGGCGGGCCGGGCAGTTGAGGCGGGCCGCGGCTGCGGCGTTGATCGGGACGGCGATCGAGTTCTACGACTTCTTCCTGTACGGGACGGCGGCGGCCCTGGTGTTCGGGCCGGTGTTCTTTCCCGGGTTGGGTGGGGCCGGGGCGTTGTTGGCGGCGTTCTCGGTGTACGCGGTGGCGTTCCTGGCCCGGCCGTTGGGGGCGGTGGTGTTCGGGCACTTCGGGGACCGGGTGGGGCGGAAGGCGACGTTGGTGGTGTCGCTGTTGCTGATGGGCCTGGCGACGGTGGCGGTGGGGTTGTTGCCGGGGTTCGCGGTGTGGGGGTGGTGGTCGCCGGCGCTGCTGGTGGTGCTGCGGGTGTGCCAGGGCGTCGGGTTGGGCGGGGAGTGGGGCGGGGCGGCGCTGCTGATCGCGGAGAACGCGCCGGCCGGGCGGCGCGGGCGGTACGGCGGGTTCCTGCAGTTGGGGCCGTCGGGCGGGTTCGTGTTGGCGAACGGGGCGTTCCTGGTGCTCCAACTCACCCTGGACGAGGGGTCGTTCCGGGCGTGGGGCTGGCGGGTGCCGTTCCTGGCCTCGTTGGTGCTGGTGGCGGTGGGGCTGTTCGTGCGGCTGCGGCTGGCGGAGACGCCGTTGTTCCGGGCGGACGAGCGGCGGGACCGTCCGCCGGTGGTGGAGGTGCTGCGGGAGCACTGGCGGCCGGTGCTGGCGGGGGGTGGGGCGATCACGCTCGGGTACGCGTTGTTCTACCTGACCACCACGTACGCGCTGGCGTACGCGACGTCCGGCCTCGGGGTGGCGAGCACGGTGGTGCTGGCGATGCTGCTGGTCGGTGCGGTGGGCGGGGCCGTGACGGTGTGGCTGAGTGCGGCGCACAGTGACCGGTGGGGGCGGCGGCGGACGCTGCGCTGGGCGGCGGGCCTGGCGGCGGGCTGGTCGCTGGTGCTGTTCCCGCTGCTGGAGACGGTGCGCCGGCCGTTGATGTTCCTGGCGTTGGCCGGGGCGATGGTGGTGCTGGGGTGCCTGATGGGCCCGGTGGCGGCGTTCCTGCCGGAGCTGTTCCCGACCCGGGTGCGCTACACGGGTGCCGCGTTGACGTACAACCTGGGCGGGGTGGTCGGCGGGGCGCTGACGCCGTTGGTGGCGACGCGGCTGACCAGGGTGTACGGGACGGCGCAGCCGGTCGGCTGGTACCTGGGGGTGCTGGGGCTGGTGGCGCTGGGCTGCCTGTGGTTGCTGCCGGACACCACGGGTGCGGAGTTGGCGGCGGTGGACGGCGGACGCCGCCGGGCGCCCGTGTTGGGGGCGGATCCGGCGGCGTAGCCGTGCGGCGGTGAGGCGGCGCGGCCTCGGTCGGCCAGGGCCCGGCAGTCGGTCGGGTCTCAGCCGGCCAGGGCGGCGCGGCCGGCCAGCACGACGGCGGTGTGCCGGGCGACGCGCTCGCCCAGGTGCTCGGCGGTGGCGATGTCGGCCTTGTGGACGGCCTCGGGGCCGGCGTCGGAGGGGGAGGAGGCGGCGGCGCCGGTGAAGAAGCCGAGGCGGTTGAGGTCGTCCTCGGAGGCGGTGGTGGCGTTCCAGCCGGGCTTGAGGCCGAGGTTGACCCAGTTCATGCCGTGCTGGGCGGCGAGGGTCTGGAAGAAGCCGAGGGTGCCGGCCTTGTCGCCGCTCTTGGAGGCGGAGTTGGTGAAGCCGGCCGCGAGCTTGTCCTTCCAGGCGTCGGTGAACCAGCGCTTGCTGCTGGCCTCGGCGAAGACGTGGAAGGCGCCGGAGGCGGTGCCCATGTAGGTGGGGGAGCCGAAGACGATCGCGTCGGCGGCGTCCAGCTGGGCCCACTGCTCCTCGGTGATGGTGTCGACGGCGATCGTGACGACCTCGGCGCCCGCTGCGGCGGCGCCTCGGGCGACGGCCTCGGCGATCACGGCGGTGTGGCCGTAGCCGGAGTGGTAGGCGAGGGCGACGGTCGGGCGGATGGCGGTCATGCGGGCACTCCTGGGGACGGGACGGCGTGAGCGGGGGAGGGCAAGGCGGACGGAGCGGGGCGGGCCCGCTCCGTCGAACGGTCTCCAATATAGACCAGGTCTCCATCAGAGACCAGGTGCGGATCGGAGACCGCAGGTCTACCCTGGGCCTATGACGACGGAGGAAGCGGCCCGGGTCGAGGTCGAGCGACGGGCGGAGGACGCCGGGGTCGGGCGGAAGACGGAAGGCGGCGGGCGGCAGCCGGAAGGCGAAGGCCGGGAGCCGGAGCCGGAGCTGGACGTCTTCGCCCAGCTCTGCCCCAGCCGCGAGCTGTTCGCCGAGCTCGCCGACAAGTGGTCGATGCTGATCCTGATGAGCCTGTCCGCCTGTGGGCCGCAGCGCTTCTCCGAGCTCCAGCGCGGCGTCGGCGGGGTCAGCCGCAAGATGCTCACCCAGTCGCTGCGGAGTCTGGAGCGCAGCGGGCTGGTGCTCCGCACGGTCTTCCCGGAGACGCCGCCGCGGGTGGTCTACGACCTGCTGCCGCTCGGTCGCGAGCTGGCCGCGCTGGTCGCCCCGCTCGGGCAGTGGACGGAGCGCCGCGCGGGGCAGATGCTCGCGGCCCGCGAGGAGTTCGACGCGGCGCACGTCGGGGGCTGACGGCCCACGGGGCCCGGGGTGGAGCCGATTTCCCTTCCGGGCCGACGGCCGTGTAATGTCTTCCTTGTTCGACCGGCCAGGCGGAAACGCAAGGCCAAGCCCCTATAGCTCAGTCGGTAGAGCGTCTCCATGGTAAGGAGAAGGTCTGCGGTTCGATTCCGCATGGGGGCTCCACTGAAAGACCCTCGCCTCGCGGCGGGGGTCTTTCGCGTTCTGTGCACCGGGCTCCGCCCCGTTGCGCCGCTGGTCCCGCGATCCTCGGTGGCCTAGCGGGTCGGGTACGGAATGCGTTGTGATGGTGCGTCATCGGCCGCCCGCCCACGGGGTGCGGGCGCGAGCCGGACCCCGACCGGGAGGGCGTCATGGGTGTTCGACTCGTGGTGGTCGACGACCACCGGCTGCTGGCCGAAGCGCTGGCCACCGCGCTGCAACTGCGCGGCCACCGGGTGCTCGCGGTCGGCTCGCCGGCCGGTGTGGCGGCCGATCTGGTGGCCGGGCGGCGGCCCGAGGTGTGTCTGCTGGGGGTGTCCGCGCCGGGTGAGCCGGGGGCTTTCGACGGGCTGCGCCGGATCCGCCGGGAGCGGCCCGAGGTGGCCGTGATCGTGCTCGGGCCGGTGGGTGAACTCCGGGGTGTGGCCTGCGCGTTCGCGGCCGGGGCGGCGGGGTACGTGCCCAGCGACGAGCGGATCGAGGTGGTCGAGCGGGCGATCGGGCGGGCCCGGGCGGGCGAGGCCGCGGTGACGGTGGACGTCCTGCGCGGGGCCTTCGACCAGTTGCTGCGCCCGGTGGCCGAGCCGGACGACGAGGCGGTCCGGCTGCTGCGGCTGCTGACCCGCCGTGAGGTGCAGGTGCTGGCCCGGATCGCGGACGGCGAGGACACCGCGGCGATCGCGGCCGGGATGCGGATCGCCGCGAGCACCGCCCGTACCCACGTGCAGCGGGTGCTGATGAAGCTGGGGGCGCGCACCCGGCTGGAGGCGGCGGCGGTGGCCGCGCGCACCGGCCTGCTGGAGCGGATGGCCGACGGCCGGCGGACCGCCGACGGCTGAGCGGGCCCCGGGGTGCCCGCGGGGCGGCGGCGCGGCAGCGCCGTGGAGGTCGGCTGAGGAGTGGGTGAGAATGCCGGGGAGCGACCGCCCCGGTGGTCCGGAGCACCCCGGCGGGCAGGGACAATTGAGCGCAGTCGTACGCATTCCGTCGATGGCGCCGCCGACCGCGCGGACCATCGCCCGCTGGAGGTCTCATCATGAGTAAGTACCTGGTCACGGGTGGCGCCGGCTACGTCGGCAGCGTGGTGGCCGCGCACCTGCTGGAGGCGGGTCACCAGGTGACCGTCCTGGACGACCTCTCCACCGGCTTCCGCGAGGGCGTCCCGGCCGGTGCCGAGTTCGTCGAGGGCCGGATCCAGGAGGCCGGCCGGGTGCTGGACGGCTCCTTCGACGGCGTGCTGCACTTCGCCGCCTCCTCGCAGGTCGGCGAGTCGGTCGTGGACCCGGAGAAGTACTGGCGCAACAACGTGGCGGGCTCGCTGGAGCTGATCACCGCGATGCGCGCCGCCGGCGTGCGCAAGCTGGTGTTCTCCTCGACCGCGGCTGTGTACGGCGAGCCGGAGGTCGTGCCGATCGCCGAGACCGCCCGGACCTCGCCGACCAACACCTACGGCGCCAGCAAGCTCGCCATGGACCACATGATCACCAGCGAGGCCGTCGCGCACGGCCTGGCCGCCGTCTCGCTGCGCTACTTCAACGTGGCCGGCGCGTACGGCGCCTACGGCGAGCGGCACGACCCCGAGTCGCACCTGATCCCGCTGGTCTTCCAGGCCGCGCTCGGCCGGCGCCCGCACATCGCGGTGTTCGGCGACGACTACCCGACCCCGGACGGCACCTGCATCCGCGACTACATCCACGTCGCGGACCTGGCCGACGCGCACCTGCTGGCGCTGGACGCCGCCAAGCCGGGCGAGCACCTGATCTGCAACCTGGGCAACGGCAGCGGCTTCTCGGTGCGCGAGGTGATCGAGTCGGTCAAGCGCGTCACCGGCCGGGAGATCCCGGTGCAGGTCGTCGGCCGCCGCGCGGGCGACCCGGCCGTGCTGGTGGCCTCGGCCGAGCGGGCCCACCAGGAGCTGGGCTGGACGCCGCGCCGCCCCAACCTGGACGACATCGTCGCCGACGCCTGGAAGTTCACCCTGGAGCAGACCGGCGAGTAGGTCGGCGAGCAGACCGGCGAGCAGTCCGGCACGGCCCCGCCGGCCGTGCCGGAACGGGACGGCTCCCGGGACGCGCTCCACCGCGAGCGGGCCCCCGGGGGCCGTCCGCCCGGTCAAGTCCGGCCCCTCGCGCACCACCTGACGAAACTTCACCGAACCGCCACGGGGGCGTTTCCCGGCCCGTACGCTGAGTGCGGTACCGGTGGGGGCCGGCGTCCTTTCGGCTTCACCGGCCACCGGTGGGCGGGCGGAACGGCGGGTCCGGAACGCGGACGCCGGACCGACCCCCGTCCCCGGGCTCGGGCGCGCTGAGCAGGGGGTAGTGACGATGGGGCGGATCCGGGTCCTGGTGGTCGACGACCATCGGATCTTCGCCGAGGCACTGGCCGCGGCGCTCGCCGCCGAGCCCGACGTGGAGGTGGGCGCGGCCGGTAGCGCGGCCGCCGCCGAGCGGGCGCTGGAGCGGGCCGCGGCCGAGGGGCGGGCCTACGACGTGGCGCTGATCGACGCCGACCTGGGGGTGGAAGCGGGTGGCCCGGCGGCCCGGGCCCGGCCCGGCCCGGAGGCGGCGGCCGAGGAGGCCCGGCGACGCCCGGCCCCGGGGGTGCCCGCCGCCCGCAGGCCGGGTGCCGCCCCGCTCGCCCCGCCCACCCCGGCGACCGCCGCCGCCCGCCCCCCGGACCGGCTCCGCGCCGAGCCGCTGCGGCCCACGGCCCCGCCGCCGGACGGCATCACCCTGCTGGGCCGGCTCCGCCGGGCGCATCCGGGGCTGCGCGGGGTGGTGCTGGCCACCGCGGACGACCCGCACCGCGCCGCCCGGGCGCTGCACGCGGGTGCCACCGGCTGGGTGGCGAAGGAGAGTTCGCTGGCCCGGTTGCTCGCGGTGGTCCGGGGGGTGCTGCGGGACGAGACCCACCTGCCGCCGGCGCTGCTCACCGGGGTGATTCGCGAGCTCACGACGGCCCGGCGGGACCGCACCGAGAGCGAGCGCCTGGTGGACACCCTGACCCCGCGGGAGAAGCAGATCCTGCGCTGCATGGTGGCGGGCCTGGGCCGGCAGGCGGTGGCGGAGCGGCTGTACCTGTCGCCGCACACCGTCCGCACCCACATGCAGAACGTGCTGGGGAAGTTGGGGGTGCACTCCACGCTGGCCGCCGTCGCGGTGGCCCGCCGGGCCGGGGTCAGTCCGGCGGAGCCGGCCGCGCCGCCGTCGATCGCCTCCACGCCGTAGCGGAGCGTCGTAGCCGTACGCCGGAGCGGTGGTCGTCAGCCCGGGATGTTGTCGAACGGGGCGACCAGCAGCCGCAGCAGGCCGGCGAGTTCGCCCTGCTGGCCGGAGCTGAGCTGGGCCAGCAGTTCGCGCTCGTGGGCGAGCAGACCGGCCAGGGCCTGGTCGGCGCGGTCGCGGCCGTCGTCGGTGAGCCGGACGAGCACGCCGCGCCGGTCGTCGGGGTCGGGCAGGCGCTTGACCAGGCCCTTGCCGGTGAGGCGGTCGATCCGGTTGGTCATGGTGCCGGAGGTGACCAGGGTCTGGGTGAGCAGCTGGCCGGGGGAGAGCTGGTACGGGGAGCCGGCCCGCCGCAGGGCGGTCAGGACGTCGAACTCCCAGGGCTCCAGCCCGTGCTCGGCGAAGGCGGTGCGGCGGGCGCGGTCGAGGTGGCGGGCGAGCCGGCTGACCCGGCTGAGCACCTCCAGCGGCTCCACGTCGAGGTCGGGGCGCTCCCGGCGCCACGCCGCGACCAGCCTGTCGACCTCGTCCTCCATGACGATCAGTGTATCGGTGGATGTGTCGATGTGAAGTCTCTTGACATCGAGAAATGTGCCAGCGAGGCTTTCGGCGATATCTTGATGTCGAGATACCTGCGAGGTGAACCATGACCAGCCCCGTCTGGGACCCGGCGCAGTACCTGCGCTTCGCCGACGAACGCACCCGCCCGCTGCGCGATCTGCTCGCCCGCGTCCCCGCCCTGCCGAACGAGCCCGCCCCGACGGTCCTCGACATCGGCTGCGGCCCCGGCAACTCCACCGCCGTCCTGCGCGAACGCTGGCCGAAGGCCCGGCTCACCGGCCTCGACAGCTCCGCCCCGATGCTGGAGGCCGCCCGCACCGACGGCGAGCCCACGGCCGACTACCTGCTCGCCGACGCCCGCGACTACGACCCGGCCCCGGCCGCGCCCGACCTGATCGCCTCGAACGCGACCCTCCAGTGGGTGGACGGCCACCTGGCGGTGCTGGCGCGCTGGGCGGACGCCCTGGGGCCCGGCGGGGTGGTCGCCGTCCAGGTGCCCGGCAACTTCGAGGCCCCCAGCCACACCCTGCTCGCCGAACTGCGCCGCAGCGCCCGCTGGCGCGACGCCCTCGGCGGCGACGCCGTCCGGGGCGGTGTCCACCCGCCCGGGCGGTACCTGGACGTCCTCGCCGGGGCCGGCTGCGCCGCCGACGTCTGGGAGACCACCTACAGCACCCTGCTGCCCGGGCCGGACCCGGTGCTGGAGTGGGTCAAGGGGACCGCGCTGCGGCCCGTCCTCGGCCGACTCGCCGACCCGGCCGACCGGGCCGCCTTCCTCGCCGAGTACGGGCGGCTGCTGCGGGAGGCCTACCCGGCCGGGCCGCACGGGACGGTCTTCCCGTTCCGGCGGATCTTCGCGGTCGGGGTCAGGCGGTAGCCCGTCGCCCGGCACGAGGACGGACGTACGGACGGACGGACGGGCGGACGGTCAGGTCAGGCGGTCGCCGACCAGCCTCGGGTGCCGCTCCAGGCCCTCCAGCCCGTGCCAGGCCAGGTTCACCAGGTGCGCCGCCACCGTGGCCTTGTCCGGCTTGCGGACCTCCAGCCACCACTGGCCGGTCAGCGCGACCATCCCGACCAGCATCTGCGAGTACATCGGGGCCAGCCGGGCGTCGAAGCCCCGGGACTTGAACTCCAGGCCCAGGATGTCCTCGACCTGGGTCGCGATGTCGCTGATCAGCGAGGCGAAGGTGCCGGTCGACTGGGCCACCGGGGAGTCCCGGACCAGGATCCGGAAGCCGTCCGTCGAGGTGTCGATGTAGTCCATCAGCGCGAAGGCCGCCTGTTCCAGCAGCTCGCGCGAGTGCCCGCCGGTCAGCGCCCCGGTCACCATGTCCAGCAGCAGCTGCATCTCGCGGTCCACCACCACCGCGTAGAGCCCTTCCTTGCCCCCGAAGTGCTCGTACACCACGGGCTTCGACACCCCGGCGCGCTCGGCGATCTCCTCCACCGAGGTGCCGTCGTAGCCGCGCTCCGCGAAGACCGTCCGGCCGATCTCCAGCAGCTGTTCCCGGCGCTGCTTGCCGGTCATCCGGACCCGGCCGCCCCGGCGGCGCGGGGCCGGGGCGGCGGCGGACCGGTCGGCGGCGCCGTCCGCGGTCCGTTCGGCACCGCCGTCGGGGGCCGCGCCCGGCGCCGCAGCGGCCCGCGGACGGGCCGGCGCCGTTCCGGGCGCCGGGTCCGTCCGCGTGCTGTGGTGACCGCCTGTGCTGTCTGCGCTGCTCCCGTTCACCCCTACATCATGCTGGAAGCGCCGCCTCATGCGGCGCGGCGGGCGGCGATCCGCTCCGCGTCCGGCCAGCGGACGTCCCGGACCCAGCCGGCCAGCTCGAACCAGCGGATCAGCCGGGCCGAGGAGTCGATCTGTCCGCGCAGGACGCCGTGCCGGGCCGAGGTCGGGTCGGCGTGGTGCAGGTTGTGCCAGGACTCCCCGCAGGAGAGCACCGCGAGCCACCAGACGTTGCCGGAGCGGTCCCGGGAGCGGAACGGGCGCCGGCCGATGGCGTGGCAGATCGAGTTGATCGACCAGGTGACGTGGTGCAGCAGGGCGACCCGCACCAGCGAGCCCCAGAAGAAGGCGGACAGCGCGCCCTCCCAGGACAGGCTCACCAGACCGCCGACCAGTGCGGGCAGCAGCAGCGAGATGGTGGTCCAGAGCCAGAACAGCCGGGAGATCCGCCGCAGCGCCGGGTCGCCGACCAGGTCCGGGGCGTACTTGAGCTGCGGGGTCTGCTCCTCGTCGAACATCCAGCCCATGTGGGCCCACCACAGGCCCTTGACCAGGGCCGGGACGCTCTCCCCGTAGCGCCACGGCGAGTGCGGGTCGCCGTCCTTGTCGCTGAACCGGTGGTGCTTGCGGTGGTCGGCCACCCAGCGCACCAGCGGTCCCTCGACGGCGAGGCTGCCGACGACGGCGAGGGCCAGCCGCATCGGGCGGGGGGCCTTGAAGGAGCCGTGGGTGAAGTAGCGGTGGTAGCCGACGGTGATGCCGTGACAGGTGAGGAAGTACATGGCGACGGTGACCGCCACGTCGGTCCAGCCGAGCCCCCGGCCCCAGGCCACCGGTACGGCGGCGACCAGCGCGGCGAACGGCACGAGGATGAAGAGGCCGAGCGCGATCCGCTCGGCGGCCCCCTGCTTCTCGCCGCCGCGGGTGGCGGACAGCCGGGTCGCGGCGTCGGCGGAGGGATCGGGGGAGGGGTCGGGGAGGGCGGTGGCCCCCGCGTGCGCCTCGTCGGCCTGGATGGTCATGGGCGTCCCTTCGCGGCGTCCCGGAACGGGACAGAGCGGACCTACGTTGGCGTAACCTACGGCATCGTAGGTTGCGCTCCGTGTCCAGGGGAACACACCCCCGCGCGGCGCTTGAGTGAATTCACCCGACTGGATGGATGAACCCGGAACCCCTCCCGTGCCCGGATCGGACGGGCCAGGAGGGTCGGTATTGGTGGTAGATGTGAGGCGCGCTACCCCGTAGTCTTGGCCCAGCGCGCCGCCGGGCCTCCGGCGGCGGAGCTCCGGTCCCGGATCGTCTAAGGGCAGGACAGCTGGTTTTGGTCCAGCTTATGGGGGTTCGAATCCTCCTCCGGGAGCACTGAGTACGGCCGCGGGCGGGCATGCGCGGGCCGGGCGTCTGGCGTTTCGGCTCGCCGCCCCGCACTATCCTCGAACTGCCAGAGCACATGTGCGGACCGCGTTCTGGCCTGCTCTGCCCTCTCTTTGAACCTAATGAGGAGCCTCCCCGCATGGGTGCCAATTCGCTTGCCGCCGTTGTCGTGCTCGCCGCCGGTGGTGGGACCCGGATGAAGTCGAACAAGGTGCCCAAGGTGCTGCACGAGGTGTGCGGGCGCTCGCTGGTGGGTCACGCGGTTTCGGCGGCCGGGGAACTGACGCCGGGGCAGCTCGTCGTGGTGGTCGGCCACCAGCGCGAGCAGGTCGAGGAGCACCTGGCGACGCACTACCCGACCGTGCGCCCGGTCGTGCAGGAGGAGCAGAACGGCACCGGCCACGCGGTCCGCACCGCGCTGGAGTCGCTGGCCGCCGACGGCGTGACGCTGGACGGCACCGTGATCGTCACCGCCGGGGACTCGCCGCTGCTCACCGGGGACACCCTGCGCCGGCTGGCCCGCTCGCACGAGGCCCAGCAGAACGGCGTCACCGTGCTGACCGCCGTCGTCCCCGAGCCCTTCGGCTACGGCCGGATCCTGCGCGACGAGGACGGCACCGTCGCCGCGATCGTCGAGGAGCGGGACGCCAGCGACACCCAGCGCGCCATCGCCGAGATCAACTCGGGCGTGTTCGCCTTCGACGCCAAGCTGCTCACCGAGGCGCTGGCCGAGCTGACCACCGACAACTCGCAGGGCGAGGAGTACCTGACCGACACCCTGGAGATCCTGCGCGAGGCCGGGCACCGGGTCGGCGCCGTGGTCGCCGAGGACCACCGGGACATCCTGGGCATCAACGACCGGGTCCAGCTCGCGCAGGCCCGCCGGCTGCTGAACGACCGCCTGCTGGAGCGGGCGATGCGCGCGGGCGTCACCGTGGTCGACCCGGCCAGCACCTGGATGGACGTCCAGGTGACGTACGAGCCGGACGCCGTGGTGCTGCCGAACACCCAGCTGCAGGGCGCGACCCACCTGGGCGAGGACTGCGAGGTGGGCCCGAACTCCACCCTCCGGGACACCCTGGTCGGCGCCGGCGCCCGTGTGAGCAACACCACGGCCGACCGTGCCGAGATCGGCGAGCTCGCCTCCACCGGCCCGTACGCCTACCTGCGGCCGGGGGCGAAGCTGGCCCGCAAGGCGAAGGTCGGCACCTACGTCGAGGTCAAGAACTCCGAGCTGGGCGAGGGCGCCAAGGTGCCGCACCTCTCCTACATCGGCGACGCCACGATCGGCGAGGGCACCAACGTCGGCGCGGCCTCGGTCACCGTGAACTACGACGGGGTGAAGAAGCACCGCACCGTCATCGGGGCGCACTGCCGCACCGGCTCGGACAACATGTTCATCGCCCCGGTGACCGTCGGTGACGGCGCTTACACCGGCGCGGGCTCGGTGATCACCACCGACGTTCCGCCCGGCGCACTCGGCGTGAACCGCGCGCAGCAGCGCAACATCGAGGGCTGGGTGGAGCGCAAGCGCCCGGGCACGGTGTCCGCGCAGGCCGCGCGGGCCGCGACCGACGGCGCGGCCGAGGTCTGACGCGCCCACCGGGGACCGGTCGGCCGGTCCCCGGGGCGGACGGTTTCTGCGCGGGCGCGTAACCTGGGGGACATACGTGCGCCACTGGGCTTACCGCCCGTGTCCAGGCGTACCGACATTCCCCGATCCCCTCGTGAGTGCGGGCTGCGCCTGCCCTCCTCGGGAGCGGGGTTCAGCGTCCGCAACACGAGGAGACGGTGCAGTGAGCGGGATCACGACGTCGGGTGAGAAGAAGCTCAAGCTCTTCTCCGGCCGTGCCCACCCGGAGCTGGCGAGGGAGGTTGCCGAGGCGCTGGGGACCGAGCTGGTCCCGACCAAGGCCCTGGACTTCGCCAACGGCGAGATCTACGTCCGCTTCCTGGAGTCGGCGCGTGGCGCGGACTGCTTCGTGATGCAGAGCCACACGGCTCCCATCAACCAGTGGATCATGGAACAGCTGATCATGATCGATGCTCTCAAGCGGGCCTCCGCCAAGAGCATCACCGCGATCCTGCCGTTCTACGGGTACGCCCGCCAGGACAAGAAGCACCTCGGCCGCGAGCCCATCTCGGCCCGTCTGGTCGCCGACCTGCTCCGCCAGGCCGGTGCCGACCGCCTGATGGCCGTCGACCTGCACACCGCGCAGATCCAGGGCTTCTTCGACGGCCCGGTGGACCACCTGTTCGCGCTGCCGCTGCTGGCCGACTACATCGGCGAGAAGGTGGACCGCTCCAAGCTGACCGTCGTCTCGCCGGACGCCGGCCGGGTCAAGGTGGCCGACCAGTGGTGCGACCGGCTGGACGCCCCGCTGGCGATCATCCACAAGCGCCGCGACATCACCCAGGCCAACACCATCCTGTCGGCCGACGTGGTCGGTGACGTCGACGGCCGGGTCTGCGTCCTGGTCGACGACATGATCGACACCGCCGGCACCATCTGCGCCGCCGCCGACGCGCTGTTCGAGAACGGCGCCGCGGACGTCCTGGTGGCCGCCACCCACGGCGTGCTCTCCGGCCCGGCCGCGGACCGGCTCAAGAACTCCCGGGTCAGCGAGTTCGTGTTCACCAACACGCTGCCCACCCCGGCCGAGCTCCAGCTGGACAAGATCACCACGCTGTCCATCGCCCCGTCGATCGCCGCCGCGATCCGCGAGGTCTTCGAGGAGGGCTCGGTCACCAGCCTCTTCGAGGGCGTGCACTGACGAAGCCCCGCGCAGGCGGCCCCGGACCACCCCGGTCCGGGGCCGCCGCCGGTTCGGCGGGGGCCGCCGGCCGGGGGCCCGATTTCGTCGCAGCGGGCCGGTGCGGTTAGACTCGTGAAACTGCTCGGCGAGGGATGTCGTGTGCCCGCTCGACGGACACCGACTCCGTGATCGACGCGCTGCCGTAACGGATTCCGTCCGCCGGCAGAAGTCGTTGCCGCCGAGTGACCCCCGAACGTACTGAGGGTGTGGTCCCGGCGGTTTTTCGCGTTGCCTGCACCCCCGCGCCATTCTTCACGAGGAGTGCAGTCGTGTCCGAGATCCGCATTGCCGCTGAGACCCGTTCCGAGTTCGGCAAGGGTGCCGCCCGTCGCGCCCGCCGCGCCGGCTTCGTCCCCGGTGTCGTCTACGGCCACGGCCACGCCCCGGTTCACCTGAACCTGCCCGGCCACGACCTGATGATGGCCCTCAAGACCCCGAACGCCCTGCTGGTCGTTCCGATCGAGGGCAAGGACGAGTACGTCCTGCCGAAGGCCGTCCAGCGCGAGGCCATCAAGCGCACCATCGAGCACGTCGACCTGCTGCTGGTCAAGCGTGGCGAGAAGGTCACCGTCGAGATCCCGGTCCACACCGAGGGCGAGCTGGCCCCGGGCGGCAACCTGCTGGAGCACGTCCTCAACGCGCTGCCGGTCGAGGCCGAGGCCACCCACCTGCCCGAGTCCGTCACCGTCTCGGTCGAGGGCCTGGAGGCCGGCGCCTCCATCCACGCCAAGGACATCGCCCTGCCGGCCGGCGTCACCCTGGCCGTCGACGCCGACGCCGTCGTGCTGCAGGTCATCGGCGCCCAGGCCTCGCAGGCCGACGCCGACGCTGAGGCCGCCGAGGCCGAGGGCACCGAGGCCTGAGCCTCCGGTACCCCGTAGCTTTCGACCGCTGCCCCGGTCGCTCCCCTGGAGCGGCCGGGGCAGCGGTGCGTCCGGGATGATCGGGATGACGGCGTCGAGCGCGGCGTCGGGCGTGGAGTCGAGCGCGGAGTCGAGCGCGAGGGAGAAGGGAAACATGGCGGAGGAGTACGACGGGCCCTGGCTCGTGGTGGGGCTGGGCAACCCGGGCGAGCAGTACGCCCGGAACCGGCACAACATCGGTTTCATGGTGGTCGACCTGCTGGCGCAGCGGATGGGCGCCAGGTTCAAGGCGCACAAGAGCCGGGCCCAGGTGGCCGAGGGGCGATTGGCGGGCAAGCGGGTGGTGCTCGCCAAGCCGATGTCCTTCATGAACCTCTCCGGCGGGCCGGTGACGGCGCTGCGGGACTTCTACAAGGTGCCCGCCTCGGCGCTGATCGCCGTCCACGACGAGCTGGACATCGACTACGCGGCGCTGCGGCTCAAGCTGGGCGGCGGGGACAACGGCCACAACGGGCTGAAGTCGATCACCAAGTCGCTGGGCCCGGACTACCACCGGGTGCGCTGCGGGATCGGCCGGCCGCCGGGCCGGATGGAGGTCGCCGACTTCGTGCTGAAGGACTTCTCCTCGACCGAGCGCAAGGAGCTGGAGTGGTTCGTGGACCGCTCGGCCGACGCGGTGGAGGCGCTGCTGTCCGAGGGGCTGGAGCGGGCGCAGGGCACGTACAACTCCTGAAACGGGCGGCGTCTGACGTGACGTCATGCGCACGGTGTGCCGGGTACACAACAGTCGTACAACGCTTGCCCGGCAAACCTGAATCCGTGTGAGAACCCTGTGCGGGATCGGATAGCGTCGGCCCGGTACGCGAACGGGTCCTGGGGAGTTCTCGATGCGCAGATTGCGTCCGGTCCGCCGACTCCGGCGGCTCCGGGTGGTCCGGCTCAAGCAGTTCGGACGACGGGTCGGCACCGCCGGTGCCCTGGGGGCGGCCGGGATGCTGCTGTCCAGCGGCGCGGTGGCGCACGCCGATCCGGTGGCCGAGCCCGATCCGGCGATCACGCCTGAGCCCGCGGCGGCGCAGTTCGCTCCGCTGCTGGGCGAGTCGGTCGGCCCCGACGCGGGGCTGCTGGCGGTCGGCGGCGGCCTGGTGGTCGTGGCGGGCGGGGCGGCCCTGTGGCTCAAGCGCCGGCGCGCGGGCGAGCCCGCGGAGTAGGCGTACGGAAGGTTCTGTCGGGGCCGGTGTCCACGGGAAGTGGACACCGGCCCCGCGTCGTTGGGCCGGTCGTCAGCCGGTGTTGCGCAGGCCGGCCGCGATGCCGTTCACGGTGAGCAGCAGCGCGCGGGCGCGCAGCGGGTCCTCCGGGCGGCCGGTCGCGACCTCCTCGCGCTGGCGGCGCAGCAGCGCGACCTGGAGGTAGGAGATCGGGTCGAGGTAGGCGTCCCGGACGGTGAAGGTCTGCTTCAACACCGGGTTGTGCTCGAGCAGTTCGTTCTCGCCGGTGAGCCGCAGCACCTCGCGCAGGGTGAGGTCGTGCTCGGCGACGATCTGGTCGAAGACGTGCCGCAGATCGCCGGGCACCAGCTGCTCGACGTAGTGGCGGGCGATCCGCAGGTCGGTCTTGGCCAGCGTCATGGCGACGTTGGACAGGAAGTTGCGGAAGAAGTGCCACTGGCCGTGCATCTCGTCCAGCACGTCGCCGAGGCCGGCCGCGCGGGCGGCGGCGAGGCCGGAGCCGACGCCGTACCAGCCGGGGACGACCTGGCGGGACTGGGTCCAGCCGAACACCCACGGGATGGCCCGCAGGCCGTCCAGGCCGGCGCCGGAGTCGGGGCGGCGGGACGGGCGGGAGCCCAGGTGCAGCGAGGCGAGCTGGTCGACCGGGGTGGAGGCGAAGAAGTACTTCGGCAGGTCCTCCTGGTCGACCAGGGCGCGGTAGGAGGTGTGGGCGGCCTCGGAGACCCGGTCCATCGCGGCGTCCCAGCGGGCCAGTTCCTCGGGGGCCTGGCGCGGGGCGGTGTGCAGCGCGGAGGCGGCGAGGGTGGCGGAGATGGTCAGCTCCAGGTTCTCCCGGGCGAGGGAGGGGAGCAGGTACTTGTCGGAGATGACCTCGCCCTGCTCGGTGACCTTGATCTCGCCCTCCAGGGTGCCCCAGGGCTGGGCCAGGATGGCCTCGTGGGAGGGGCCGCCGCCGCGGCCGACGGTGCCGCCGCGGCCGTGGAAGAGGCGCAGCCGGATGCCGTAGCGGTGGGCGACGTCGCGCAGTCGGCGCTGGGCGCGGTGGATCTCCCACTGGGAGGTGGTGATGCCGCCGAACTTGGAGGAGTCGGAGTAGCCGAGCATGACCTCCTGGATGTCGCCGCGCAGCGAGACGAGCAGCCGGTAGGAGGGGTCGGAGAGCATCTCGTCGAGGATGCGGTCGGCCTGCTGGAGTTCGTCGGTGGTCTCCAGCAGCGGCACGATGCCGATCTTGGCGATCCCGGCGTGCAGGTCGATCAGGCCGGCCTCGCGGGCCAGCACGGTGGCGGCGAAGACGTCGTCGGCGCCCTGGCACATCGAGATGATGTAGCTCTCGACGATCTCGTCGCCGAAGCGCTCGAAGCCCTGGCGGATGGTGTTGAAGACGCCGAGGGTCTTGGTGCCGGCCTCGTCCAGCGGGGCCGGGGTGGGGGCCAGCGGGCGGCGCGAGCGGAGCTCCTTGGCGAGCAGCTTCTGCCGGTACTCGCGGGGCATGTCGGCGTAGCGCCAGGCCTCCTCGCCGAGCCGGTCGAAGAGCTGGCCGAGGGCGTGGTGGTGGGCCTCGGCGTGCTCGCGGACGTCCATGGTGGCGAGCTGGAGGCCGAAGGCCTCGACGGTGCGGATGGCGCGGGCCAGCCGGCCGTCGGCGATCAGCTCGCCGCGGTGGGCGCGCAGCGATTCCTGGATCAGCCGCAGGTCGGCGACGAGTTCGCGGGTGCCGACGTAGTCGCGGCCCTCGACGTGCGGGGTGCCGCCGGCCAGCCGCTCGCGGGTGTTCTCCAGCTTGAGCCGGATGCAGGTGGCCTTGAGGCGGTAGGGCTCCTCGGCGTTCATCCGCTTGTAGCGGGGGCTGAGTTCGGGGAGCCGGTGCAGGTCGGTGTTGAGCGAGGCGAGCAGTTCGACCGAGGCGCCGGCCAGCCGCTCGGAGGTGGAGAGGGTGTTGCGCAGGTCGTCGATCGCGGCGAGGGCGTCCTGGATGCCGTACTCGTGCTGGAGGTTGAGGACGTCCCAGGTGACCTGCGGGGTGACGTTGGGGTTGCCGTCGCGGTCGCCGCCGATCCAGGTGCCGAAGGTCAGCGGGCGTACGCCGTCGGGCAGGTTGAGGCCGACCCGGGCGAGCTCCTCGTGCAGTTCCTCCAGCACCTCGGGGACGGCCTCGCGGTAGAGCTCGTCCAGGTAGTAGACGGCGTTGCGGGCCTCGTCGGTGGGCTCGGGGCGGGCGATGCGCAGTTCGTCGGTCTGCCAGAGCAGGTCGATGACCTCGGCGAGGCGGCGGTCGGCGGAGCGCTTGGCGCTGCTGGTGCGCGCCGGGTCGGCGGCGGCCAGGCCGTTGCTGAGCTCCTCGCGGTGGATCCGGTCGAGGAGTTCGCCGATCCGGCGCAGCTTGTTGAGCACGCTGCGGCGGGCGGCCTCGGTGGGGTGGGCGGTGAAGACCGGGCGGACCGCGAGGTGGGCCAGGGTGTCCTGGAGGTGCTTGGGGTCGGCCTCGGCGAGCTGGTCGGCGGTCTGGGCCAGCAGTGAGCCCTCGCGGGCGCGGCGGGTGGCGAACTCCCGGCCGCGGTGCACCTGCTCGGTGACGTTGGCGAGGTGGAAGTAGGTGGAGAAGGCCCGGACCAGCTTGGCGGCCGTGTCCAGGTCGATGTCGGAGAGGAGTTCGGCGGTGGCCTCGCCGTCGGTGCGGCTGAGCAGACGGACCTGTTCGACCAGGCCCAGCAGCTGGGGGCCCTCCTGGCGGACCAGCGTCTCGCCGAGCAGGTCGCCGAGGCGGCGGATGTCCGCGCGCAGGGCCGAGTTGTCCTCGGCTGCGCCGGCGGCGAGGACGGTGGGGCTGTCCGCCGGGGTGGGGACCGGAGCGGTCACGGCTGGCTCCCTCTGGTGGTGGGGTTCGGCAACGGCTCATCGTCACAGGTTCACGCGCAGTGTGGCGGGTGTGACGCGTGCGGACCGCGCTGTCCGACGCGACCAGCATAGGTGTCGGGGCGGTCGCTGTCCGCGAGGTGGCCGGATGGCGGACAGGGCTGCCGAAAACCACCTGTGGTCTGGACCACTTGAGGGGGGTCGGGGGTGTGCCGGGCAATCCGGGTGGGGAAGGGCGGGGGTTGCCGCTTAACCTGTCACGCATGAGCAAGTCGCCTGGGGAGCGCGTGCCGGTCCGGTCGTTCTGGTGGTGGAAGCGGCGGCGCAGCGCCCTCCTCGACGTCGGGCTGGCGCTGCTCGCCGCGGTCGAGTGCTCGGCCAGCACGATCGCCTTCCTCTCCGCCCGGATGCACGTGAGCGTCCTCGGCATGGTCGGGATCGCCCTGCTCGGCACGCTGGCCGGCGGTTCGCTGGTGGTGCGCCGGCGGTGGCCGGCCGTGCCGGTGGTGGCGACCCTGCTGGTGCTGCCCGGGATGCTGGGCGTGCTGCTGCTGGTGGTGTCGCTGTACACGCTGGCGGAGACCTGGGAGTGGCCCTCCCGGCGCCGCCGGGTGGTGGCGCTGTCCGGGCTGGCCTTCGCCGAGGCCGGCGCCGTGATGGCGCTCCAGTTGATGACCCCGGACGACTCGGTGGCGGCGGAGCGGACGCCGCTGTGGGGCCTGGTCGTGCTGTCGCTGCTGGTCGCGGTCGGACTGACCGTCGCCCCGGTGGTGACCGGACTGTACGTGGGGGCGCGGCGGCGGCTGATCGAGTCGCTCAAGGACCGTGCGCACGGCCTGGAGACCGAACTGGACCTGCTCGCCGAGCAGGCCCAGGAGCGCGCCCGCCGGGCCCGGTTGGAGGAGCGCACCCGGATCGCCCGGGAGATGCACGACGTGGTCGCCCACCGGGTCTCGCTGATGGTGGTGCATTCCGGGGCGCTGGAGCGAATAGCCGTCAAGGACCCGGAGAAGGCCGCGCAGAGCGCCAGGCTGATGGGCGAGGTGGGCCGGCAGGCGCTGAACGAGCTGCGCGAGATCCTCGGCGTGCTGCGGATGGACGACGAACGGCCCCAGGAGCCGGACTCGTTGGCCGTGCTGCCCCGGCTGGTCGACCAGTCCCGGGCGGCCGGGATGGCCGTGACGCTGACCGTCAGCGGCAGCCGGCAGGAGTTCACCGGCGAGGCCGAGCAGACCGCCTACCGGGTCGTCCAGGAGGGGCTGACCAACGCCCACAAGCACGCGGGCGGGGCGCAGGTGTCGGTGCTGCTGGCGTACGCGCCGAACGGGGTGCGGGTGAGCGTGGTGAACGCCTGCCCGGGCGGGGAGCGGGGGGCGGCGCAGCTGCCCAGCGGGGGCAACGGGCTGGTCGGGATGCGGGAGCGGGTGATCGCGCTGGGCGGCACCTTCTCCTCCGGGCCGGAGGCGGACGGCGGCTTCCGGGTCGAGGCGGTGCTGCCGTCCCGGCTGGCCGTCCGCGGGGACCGGCTCGGCCGGCCGGGCGCCGCGGGTCCGGCCTGATCCACGGGGCACGCCTCAGCCCGGTGTGGACGGGCCCTGGCCGTACGCGTGGCCGTACTCCTCGGCGGTGCGCAGCCGTTCCGGGGCGGTGCCCAGGACCAGGGTGCTGATCGCCTGGTCGATGCCGTGGCCGAGGAACCACTCGCCGGTGTGGTCCAGGCTGTAGACCCGGGCCTCCTCGTCGACGGCCAGCAGCGCCTGCCCGTAGGCCTCCTCGCCGAGCGGGGCGAGCCGGCTGCCCAGGGCCCGGCCGAGGTCGAACAGGGTGCGCGGCTGGTGCAGTCCGCACATCGGGTCGATCAGGAACGGGGTGCGGGCCAACTGGCGGCCGGGGCCGGAGAGGTCGAAGGCGAGGCCGCCGAACTCGGCCCAGGCCTCGACGGCCGCCGGGAACACCGCGTGCGGGACGCCGCCGGGACCGCCGTGCCCGACCAGGGCGTCGGCCCACTCCTCGGCCTGCTGGATCTGCCAGCGACCGGGGTGCCAGCCGGCCGCCTTGAGTTCGGCGGCGACGTCGGCGGGGAAGCGCGGGCGGGTCCGCCCGGTGGGTCCGGCCGGGGGCGGGGTGCCCGGGGCGAGGGTGGCCGGCGGGGGCGGGGGCGGGCTGGGCGGGTTCAGGGCGTGCTCCGGGGCTCGGGGACAGGGGGCGTACGAGAGGCGTACGGGAGGCGGGCGGGCGTGGGCGTCCGGCGTGCGGACGCTCAGCGCGCCGGCGGCCCGACGGCGACGCTCTGCACCGTGAAGTGCTCCAGCATCGGTGCGCAGGAGCGGCACGGCGGGGCGTGGGTGCCGTGTGCCGGGTCGCCCTCCTCGCGGATCCGGAGCGTCGTCATCCGGGAGCCCTTGAGTGCCTTGCGGGCTTCGTGCAGGCTCATCGGCTTGCGGGCGGCGCGCTTGGAGCGCTTCCCGTCGACCGTGGTCAGGTACTGGGAGAGCAGGACGGCCTCCGGGCAGCGGCCGGTGAACCGTTCGCGGGCCTCGACCGGCAGGGTGTCCAGGAACTCGCCGACCAGCGGGTGCAGGACCGGGCGCCGGTCGTCCTTGTCGCCCGCCAGGGTGTGCACCTCGCCGCCCTTGGGCGACAGCGCGGCGGCGACGGCGGGCAGCAGGCTGTCGCGGTGGTGGCGCAGCACGGGCGGGCCCGCCGGCTCACCGGTGGTCATGCGGTGTCCTCCTCCTCGTTCCTGGCGGTCCGGTTCCCGTTGGTTCCGGTCGGTCCCTGGGCAAGCCTGTCATTCGGCACCGACAACCGCACAACCGGGGTGCGGGGCGGACCGAACACCCGTACGGCCACCGGCCGGTCGGGCACCCGTCCCACCCGCATCCTGACCGCCCACCGGCCGTACCCGCACACCGTCGTCATGACTTGTCCGCTGATTTACCGAAACCGCCCCTCGGTCAGGACCCTGCCCGGTACGGTTCCGGCGGCGAGCCCCGGGAGGGCCCCGGTGGCAACGGTGACGCCGGGGCGGTGCTCACCGACGACGACGAACTCGCCGCCGCCGCACGGCTGATCGGCGACCACGGCGCCCGCGACAAGTCACACAGGCACAGCAGGTAGGGGACGTGGAGGTGTTGCGGCGGGCCCTGGGTGCGAGGGGTCGGCCGGGCGGGTGACCCAATAGGCTGGGGGCCAGCAAGCGCACCGAGCATTTTGCAGCAGCCAGTGGGGGCTCCCAGATGACGACAGGTCGGCCCGGCGTCACCGCCGCACCGAACGCGGCGTACGCAGGTCAGGTGGTGCAGTTCCCGGACCCGGTCCGTGCCGAGCGGCACCCGGCCGGGGTCCGGGTGGACGAGGCCGGCTACCCGGACTTCGGTCCGTACGCCGCCGCGGCGGCCGAGGTCGCCGACCCGCCGCAGGGCTTCGGCGTGGACGAACTGCGGCTGACCGACTACGTCTCGGCCAACGCCGCCCTGTTCACCCAGGGCCACCCGCTCTGGGCCGACCTGGAGACCGCGGTGGCCACCCCGCCCGGCTGGACCTGGCACCACGCGGTCGGCCGGGCCGCGCCCGGCTGGCGCCGGATGGAGCTCGTCCCGGTCGAGGTCAAGTCCCTGCTGCGGCACCACGGCGGCCTGGCCACCTCGCCCGCCGACCACACCCGCCGGGGCACCCGCCCGCTGCAGGAGCGCCGGCCCGTCCACTTCTCGCTGGCCAAGGACGGCGGCGACCCGATCGGCGTCCCCGAGGACCTGGTGCAGCGCGCCGAGGAGCGCCTCGGCTACCAGTTGCCCGGCGCCTACCGCACCTTCCTCAAGCTCGGCGGCGGCCGCGGCCCGGTCGGCGTCGCGCTGGACACCGAGCTCGGCATGCTGCTCGACCAGCCGTTCCTCACCCTCACCGAGGAGTACGGCACCGAGGACGTCGTCTACGCCAACAAGTGCCTGCGCGACCACCTCACCAAGGACTACCTGGGCATCGCCTACGCGCAGGGCGGCCTGATCGCGCTCAAGGTGCGCGGCGACCGGATCGGCTCGGTCTGGTTCCACCTGTACGACGACGCCCGGGACTCTGGTGGGCCGGAGGCCCCCGAGGAGCGCTGCGCCCGACTGCTGCTGCCCTGCGGGGACGACTTCGACGCCTTCCTGCTGCGGCTGGCCGGCAGCCCGCCGGAGCTGGAGACGGTCGCGGAGCTGATGGTGGACGGCGGGTTCGCCCGGGCCGTCCCGGTGGACTGACGTGAGCGCGGGAACGGCGTTGAGGGAACGAGTGGGGACGACGGGGACAGGGGTGAACCGGGCGTGGTGACGTACGCGCAGGCGCAGGAGCTCGCCGAGGAGTGGGTCAACGGCGGGGTGCCGCACGGGCAGCAGCGCGAGGTGCGGGTCCGGGAGTTCGACCTCGGCTTCGTCTGCTGGGCGGTCTCGCCCGCGGACACGGCGGGCGGGCCCGCCGCCGGTGCCGACGGCGGGGCGGGTGCGGGCGGGGCGCGGCTGGTGATCGCCCGCGACTCGGGCGCCAGCACGCTGTGGCCCGCGCTGCCCGTCAACGAGGTGGTCCGGCAGTTCGAGGAGGTGTACGGGCGGCCGGTCGCGGCCAACCCGGCCGGGGCGGCGAAGCCCGCACCGGGGCCGGTGGAGGCGACCTCCTTCCTGCTCAGCCCGCCGCAGTGGCTGCAGGAGGCGGGGGCGGCGGCGATCGCGGCGGAGGCCGAGAAGCTGGGGGGTGCCGCGGCTCCGGCTCCGGCCCCGGCTGTCGCGCCCGCGCCTGCCGACGTGCCGCCCGCATCGCTGCCGCCCGCGCCCGTACCGGTCACGCCCGTACCGGTCACGCCCGTACCGGTCACGCCCGTACCGCCCGCGCCCGCCGTGCTGACCGAGCCGCCGGTCTCCGCGCGGCCCGCCGGGGACGCGCCGACCATGCTCGCGCCGCCGCCCGGCGAGGACCCGTTCGCCGCCCCGCTGCCGCCGAGCGCCTCGACGCCGCCGCCCGCGCCGGTCGCGCCGGTCGCGGCCGAGGCGGCGACCGTGCTGATGCCGGAGGGTCTGCGCACCTCCGGTTCGGACCTGCCCGAGGCGCCCGCCCCGGCCGGGGCCGAGGCCGCGACGATGCTGATGCCCCCGGGCGGCGGCCACGGCCTGCCGCCAGTCGGTGCCCAGGCGCCGGTCGCCCCGGCCCAGGCCCCGGCCGCGCCGCCCGTCGCCCCGCCCGCTCCGGTTCCGGCCCCGGTGCCCGCCCCGGCCGCCGAGCCGGCGCCGACGCTGCTCGCGCCGCCGGACGCCCTGCCGGGCCTGATGGGCCTGCCCGGCGCCCCGGCGACCCCGCCCGCCGCCCCGGTGGAGCAGGCGCCCACCATGCTGGCCTCGCCCGGCGGGCTGGCCGGCCTGCCCGGCGCCCCCGGCCCGGCCGCCCCGCCCGCGGCCCCGCCGGCCCAGGGCGGCGGTCTCGGCCGCGGCCCGGGTTCGGCCCCGCCGCCGCCCCCGCCGGCCGCGCTGCGCGGCGCTCCGGGCGGACCGTCCGGTGCCTCCGGCTCGGGCGGGCTGGGCCGCAACCCCGGCTCCGCCCCGCCGCCGCCCCCGCCCGCCGGGCTGCGGCAGACCCCGGGGTCGGGCACGCCCGCCGCCGCTGCGGGCGGCCGGTCGGGCGGTTCGGTCCCGCCGCCCCCGCCGCCGGCGGGCCTGCGCTCCGGTGACGCCCCGGCTCCCGCGCCGCAGGGCGGGCCCGCCCCGGTCGCCGCCGGTGTGGCGTACGAGGCGACCCAGCTGGCGAGCGCGATCGACCCCGCGCTGCTCGGCGGCCCGGCGGACCCGGGCACCCCGCCGTCCGGCGGCCCGGCCGTCCCGCCGCCGCCCGGCGGCCCGGCGGCTCCGGCCGCGCCCGCGGCGGGGTACGGCTACCCGAACGCGGGTGCCGCGCCCGGCGTCGTCCCGCCGACCCCGGTCACCGGCCCGCCGCCGGGCGCGCCGGTGCCGCCCGGGGTGCCCGCGGTGGGCCCGGGCTACTTCGCGGCGCTCAGCTACCGGGGCCCGGACGGCTCGGAGCAGAAGCTGCTGCACCGCAGCGAGCCGGGCACCCCGCACCCGGAGTGGAAGATCCTCCAGGACCTGCGGCGGCTGAACGTGCCGCCGGAGCAGGTGCTGGAGCTCTACACCGAGCTGGAATCGTGTGATCTGCCCGGCGGCTACTGCAACCGCATGATCGCGGCCTCCTGGCCGAACGTGCGGCTGACCCACACCGCCCCGTACGGCCGCGACCACGCCTCCCGGCAGGCCGGGATGGCCGAGCTGCTGGACCACCTGGACGAGCTGCACCAGCTGGCCTCCGGTGCCCAGCGGGTCCGCCCGTTCCGGGTTCCGCTGCCCGCGCCGGGGACGGTCCAGGCGCTGCCGCCGGCGCCGCCCCAGCAGCTCGCCCAGGAGCTGGGGACGGCCTTCGGCCAGAACCTGTTCCGCTACGAGCAGCGCGCCGTCTCCCGCCAGGGCGTGCCGGAGCCGGTGTCGCAGACGCTGACGTGGGCCGGGCTACCGCGCGACTTCGGGCCGTTCTTCTGGGCCCAGGCGCAGGAGGGCCGGCCGATCCCGACGCTGGCCGAGCTGGCCGCCGAGCGCGGCCTGCAGCAGGGCCCGGACTTCGGCGGCTACCTGGTGCTCGGCAACGACTACGGCCGTCAGCTGTGCGTCCAGTACGGCACCGCGAACGTGGTCGCCGTGGACGTCGACGGAACCGGCCAGCCACCGCGCTTCGTCAACACCGGTGTACCGGAGTTCGTCCGCGCGCTGGCCCTGCTGGGCCGGATGTGGCGGCTGCGGTACGGGCTGACGCCGGAGCAGGCCGGTCGCTGGACGACCGACTTCCAGGCCCAGCTCGCCGCGATCGACCCGGCGGCCCTGCAGACCGCGGACACTTGGTGGGCCGTACTGCTGGAGCAGTTCTGGGACGGCCTGCTGTAGCGGACCGTCGCGGATCCTCGCAGGTGGGAGGGGTCGTTCCGGTGTCCGGAACGACCCCTTCGGCATGCCCCGGCAGCTGTGCCTCGTTGGGGTTTCGTCCGGATCTGCGCAAAATAGGTCAAGAGGATGGGTCTTATCGTCCCGTCCTCGACACATTCCGGTCCGCACGACGACCGGATTCGGCCCCGGTGTCCCAACCGGTTCCGGATCCGTCCAGTCCGTCCGATCATGGGCTCCGCAGCCCGCGAAACGAGGGGAAGAGCCCATGAGCGACGCCGTCCCCCAGTACGGCTTCACCCAGGCCCGGCGCGGCTACGCGCCCGAGCAGGTCGACCGGGCGCTGGTCGCCCTGACCGCACAACGTGACGAGGCCTGGGAGCGGCTGAGCGTCCTGGGAGCCGGGATCCGGCAGATGGAGACCAGGCTCGACGACATCTGCCAGGCCGCCGAGGAGGCCCCGGAGCCGGACTACGAAGTGCTCAGCGAGCAGGCCGCCGGCCTGGCCGAGATGGCCCGGAACGAGGCCCGCGCCGTCAAGGAGAAGGCCGAGCGCTTCGCCGAGGACCTGCGGGACGAGGTCTACGAGGCCGGCCAGGAGGCCGACAAGGCCGCCAAGGAGTACGCCACCACCACCCGCTCCGAGGCCGACGCCGCCGCCCGCCGCACCGACGAGCGCACCCGCGCCGAGGCCGAGGGCATCCGCGCCGACGCCGACCGGGAGAGCCGCGCCGCCCGGGACGGCGCCACCGCCTACGCCGCCAAGGTCCGGGTGGCCGCCGCCGAGGCCAGCGAGCACGCCGAGGCCGAGCTGGCCACCAGGCGCCGCAAGGCCGACGAGACGTTCGCCGAGGCCCAGGCCAAGGCCGACGCCGAGGACGCCGAGGTCTCCGCGACGGCCGAGCGCCGGGTCAAGGAGGCCGAGCAGCACCGGGAGACGGTGCTGAACCGGATCAAGCAGCTGGAGACCGACGCCCAGGCCAAGGCCGACCAGCTGGTCGAGAAGGCCCGCCGGGAGGCCGAGAAGATCAACGCGGAGAGCGAGCGCGAGCAGCAGGCCTTCGACGCCCGGCTGGAGACGGTGCAGCAGCACCTGGACCACATCAAGGCGACGCTGGCCTCGCTCACCGGCGCGGCGGTCGGGCAGATCGAGCCCGAGCGGCTGGCCGCGGCCGCCGCCGGGGCCGCCGCGGCTGCCGCGGCCGAACCGGTGGCCGCGGTCGTGGACGCGGTGGCGGACAAGGTGGCGGACACGGCTCCGGTCGACTCGGAGGCGGACACCGGGGAGATCCCGCTGCCGGACCTGCGCAGCGCCGCGACCCCGGCCGACGGGCCGGCCGGCGCTCCCGCCGGTGCCCCACCGGCTGCCCCCGCCGACGCTCCCGGCGGTTCCCGGCCCAGCGGTGCCCGGCCCGGTGCGACGGCGCTGCTGCGGCAGCCGGTGGTCGGCGGCGCCGTGGCGGCCAGGACCGCCGATGCCAGGACCGTCGAAGCCAAGCCCGCCGAGGCCAAGCCTGCCGAGGCCGGGGGCGCCGTCGACCCGGTGGTGACCGGTCCGGTCGTCCCGGCCGCGGTGCCGCCGAAGCCCGCCACGCCGCCCGGGCCCGTGGCCGACGTGGACGCGGCGGAGGGCGTGAACGGTGTGGCGGGTGCCGCGGGCGCCGAGGAGACCCGGGTCATTCCGAAGATCATCATTGTGGACGACGGCGCCGGTTACGCACCCCCCAACACGGTGTCCTACCGCCGCAAGTAGTCCTCAGCCGCCCTCGCCCGCGATCAGCCGGGCGAGCTTCGCGTCCTGGGCCCTGACCGCCTCCTGCTGGGCGGTCAGGGCCTGTGCGTTGTGGTCGATCAGCTGCCGCTGGTAGCCGGCCAGCACGGCGAACCAGAGGCCGGCCAGGCCGGAGCGGGCGGTGCAGTCCGCGTCGGCGCGGGCGGCGGCCAGCTCGGCCGCGGTGGGCTCCGGCGAGGTCGAGTACCCGTGCGCCAGCTCCTCGGGGGTGGTGGTCCGGAATCCGGCGGCCGTCATGCAGGCGGTCCACTGCCCGGTGGCCGCCACCACCCGGGCGTCCCGGGCGGTGGCCGTCGTCGACTCCTGGAACAGCCGGTCGACCAGTCGGCTGCCCGCCGCCGGCGGCGAGCCGATCCGTTCGGCGGCCTGCCGGTCGCAGTCCACCCGGGCGCCGTCGTAGGCCTCGCCGGAACCGGCCGGGGCGGGGTCCGGCCGGGGGGCCGTCCGCCGGGGCGGGTGGAAGCCCAGGGTGGCGGCGGCCTCCGCGCCGAGGTAGCCCCAGGCGCCGGCCGGCAGCGCGGTCGCGTTGTCCGGTGGCTGTGCGGCCTGCAGCCCGTCCCCGGTGAACGCGGCGAAGCCGGCCCGGTGCATGCACGAGACGATCAGCGCGTTCCGGGCCTGGATCTCCTTGACCGCGGACCGGTCGTCGGCCTGATAAGCGGAAAGCGGAAGTCCGGTCAATCCGCCCCGGCCGGATTCCGGAGCGGCTGTGGAACCGAGTACCGGCGGGGTCGGCGCGAAATCGTCGGAGGCCTTTCCGGAGTCGCTCGAACAGCCCGCGGACAATACCGAAAGGGTGGCCGTGAGGGTGACGGCGGTGAATCGTCCGAATCGGGCGGGAGGTGCCAAGCTTCTGCTCCGATCCTCAAGCGCGGCAGGCGTGTTGGGACCATAGCTCATTTCGTCCGGGTACGTTCCCCGGTCGCCGGGCGGAGCCCGGCTTGGCTGGAAAACACCTGTGCGCTGCGGGCCCGCCGTGCAAATCTCGGGAACCCGGCCGTTGTCGACGGAGCCGTTGTCGAGGGAGGGGTTACATGATTCGCCGCACCGATCCCCGCTCTACCGTTCGGAACGGAATTGGCAAGGCCCGTCGCGTCGGCGTTCTGGTGGTTCTCACGGCCGCCGCCGCGACCCTGCTGCCGACGACCGCGGCGCGGGCCGTGGAACGGGTCGACTGCGGGAACCGGGACGATTTCGCGAAGGTCTGGAACTACGGCTACAGCGGGCAGCTCTGCTTCGCGAACGACGGCTGGATGTCCCTGCGGGTCTACAACGTCGACCGGATCGACGCGGGCAACAACAAGGTCATCACCTATCTGGGCGGCGGACTCGGCTCCTGGACCGTCTTCACCTGGGAGCGCTACGACTTCAACGCCAACCAGGGCCGCCAGGTGATGATGTACGACATCAACCTGTCCCGCTGGTAGGGCCGGAGCGGCCGGAGCCGGCGGGCGGAACGCGAAGAGGCCGAGACCCGTGGCGCCCTCCAGGAAAGGGCGCCACGGTTCCCGGCGCTTGGGCGGGCGCCCCCACCCAGGGTCGCCCGGCCTCGCACCTCCGACCCCCATCGGGGGTGCGACAGTGCCGCCACAGCCATCCCCCACGGTTGGGTGCGGCGGGCACATTCACCATGGTGCGCGATCTCCATGGACGGCCAGTGACAGGAGTATGTCCAGTTCGTGGCGGATGGCGGAGCCCGGTCGGGGCCGGCGCCCGAGCGGTTCGTCCACCGGTCGGCCCGGTGTTCCGTCCAGTGGTTCGCCTGCGGTCGTGTCCCTGACAGGAGCTGGAAGGCGGGCCCTCGCAGCCGCCGGATCACCCCCGCGCGGCCGGTCGCCCGGGCGGCGCGGCCCCGCCGGGCTCGTACGCCGCGTGCCCGTCCGTGCCGCGGCGTAGGCTGGAGACCCCCGGCCGCTCGGCGTGCCGGGCCGTTCGCGTTGCCCCGGTGGGCCGTTCGCCGCCCGGAGGCAGCACCAGCCACGGCACGAAGAAGAGACCCCAGATGAGTCTGACCGGACTGCTCGATGTCGTCGCGCGGGACGCGGCGCTCGCCGAGGCGATCGAGGCGGCCACCGCCATCGGAGCCGCGGCCGGCGGCCGCCGGCACCTGGACCTGGTCGGACCGCCCGCGGCCCGGCCGTTCGCCGTCGCCGCGCTGGCCCGCGCGCTGGCCGGCCGGGCGGCCGGCGAGCGGGGCCGTCCGGTGCTGGCCGTCACCGCGACCGGGCGGGAGGCCGAGGACCTGGCCGCCTCGCTGCGCTCGCTGCTGCCCGCCGACGCGGTCGCCGAGTACCCCGCCTGGGAGACCCTGCCGCACGAGCGGCTGTCGCCCCGCTCGGACACCGTCGGCCGCCGGCTGGCCGTGCTGCGCCGGATCGTGCACCCGCGGGCGGACGACCCGGCGGCCGGTCCGGTGCAGGTGATCGTCGCCCCGGTCCGCTCGGTGCTCCAGCCGCAGGTGAAGGGGCTGGCCGAGCTGGAGCCGGTGGCCGTCCGGCGCGGGGAGACGCACGACCTGGAGGAGATCGCCCGCGGGCTCGCCGCGGCCGCCTACGCGCGGGTCGAACTGGTCGAGAAGCGCGGCGAGTTCGCCGTCCGCGGCGGCATCCTGGACGTCTTCCCGCCGACCGAGGAGCACCCGCTGCGGGTGGAGTTCTGGGGCGACGAGGTCGAGGAGATCCGCTACTTCAAGGTCGCCGACCAGCGCTCGCTGGAGATCGCCGAGCACGGCCTGTGGGCGCCGCCCTGCCGGGAGCTGCTGCTGACCGACCAGGTGCGTGCCCGGGCCGCCGAACTGTCGGCCCAGCAGCCCGGGTTGGCGGAGATCCTGGACAGGATCGCGGAGGGCATCGCGGTCGAGGGCATGGAGTCGCTGGCACCCGTGCTGGTGGACGACATGGAGCTGCTGCTCGACGTGCTGCCGCTCGGCTCGGTCACGGTGGTCTGCGACCCGGAGCGGGTCCGGACCAGGGCGGCCGACCTGGTGGCCACCAGCCAGGAGTTCCTCCAGGCCTCCTGGGTCGCGGCGGCCGCCGGCGGCGACCGGCCGATCGACCTGGAGGCCATCGACGTCTCCGCGGCCTCGCTGCGCTCGCTCGCCGAGGTGCGCGAGCACGCCGACGAGATCGGCCTGCCCTGGTGGTCCGTCAGCCCGTTCGCGACCAGCGAGTCGACGGTCGACGGCATCCTGGAGTTCGACGTCAACACCCTGACCCTCGGCATGCACGCTGTCGAGGCCTACCGGGGCGACACCGCCCGGGCGATCGCCGACGCCAAGGAGCGGCTGGCCGCCGACTGGCGGGTCGTCATGGTGACCGAGGGCCACGGCCCGGCCTCCCGGCTGGCCGAGGTGCTCGGCAACGAGGGCATCCCGGCCCGGCTGGTCGCCGACCTCGCCGAGGCGCCCACCCGGGACGTCGTGTACGTCTCCTGCGGCTCCATCGAGCACGGCTTCGTGGACGAGCGGCTCAAGCTCACCGTCATCACCGAGACCGACCTGTCCGGCCAGAAGTCCTCCACCAAGGACATGCGCCGGATGCCGTCCCGGCGCCGCAACGCGATCGACCCGCTGGCCCTGGCGGCCGGCGACTACGTGGTGCACGAGGCGCACGGCGTCGGCCGGTACGTCGAGATGGTGCAGCGCACCGTCCAGGGCGCCACCCGCGAGTACCTGGTGCTGGAGTACGCCCCCGCCAAGCGCGGCCACCCCGGCGACCGGCTGTTCGTGCCGACCGACCAGCTCGACCAGGTCACCAAGTACGTCGGCGGCGAGGCCCCGACGCTGCACCGGCTCGGCGGCGCGGACTGGGCCAAGACCAAGCAGCGGGCCAAGAAGGCGGTCAAGGAGATCGCCGCCGACCTGATCAAGCTGTACTCGGCCCGGATGGCCGCCCCCGGCCACACCTTCGGCCCGGACACCCCGTGGCAGCGCGAGCTGGAGGACGCCTTCCCGTACGCGGAGACGCCGGACCAGCTGACCACCATCGCCGAGGTCAAGTCGGACATGGAGAAGTCCGTCCCGATGGACCGGCTGATCTGCGGCGACGTCGGCTACGGCAAGACCGAGATCGCGGTGCGGGCCGCGTTCAAGGCGGTGCAGGACGGCAAGCAGGTCGCCGTGCTGGTCCCGACCACCCTGCTGGTGCAGCAGCACTTCTCCACCTTCGCCGAGCGGTACGCCAACTTCCCGGTCACCGTGAAGGCGCTGTCCCGCTTCCAGACCGACAGCGAGGCCAAGGCCGTCCTGGAGGGGCTGTTCGAGGGCTCGGTGGACGTCGTCATCGGCACCCACCGGCTGTTCTCCTCGGAGACCAGGTTCAAGGACCTCGGTCTGGTCATCGTCGACGAGGAGCAGCGCTTCGGCGTCGAGCACAAGGAGCAGTTGAAGAAGCTGCGCGCCAACGTGGACGTGCTCACCATGTCCGCGACGCCGATCCCGCGCACCCTGGAGATGGCCGTCACCGGCATCCGCGAGATGTCCACCATCACCACCCCGCCGGAGGAGCGGCACCCGGTGCTGACCTTCGTCGGGCCGTACGACGAGAAGCAGATCTCGGCCGCGATCCGGCGTGAACTCCTGCGCGAGGGCCAGGTGTTCTACATCCACAACCGGGTCGAGTCGATCGACAAGGCGGCCGCCCGGCTCAAGGACCTCGTCCCCGAGGCGCGGATCGCCACCGCGCACGGGCAGATGGGGGAGAACCAGCTGGAGAAGGTCGTCGTCGACTTCTGGGAGAAGGAGTTCGACGTCCTGGTGTCGACCACGATCGTGGAGTCCGGCATCGACATCTCCAACGCCAACACCCTGATCGTCGAGCGCGGCGACACCTTCGGCCTGTCGCAGCTGCACCAGCTGCGCGGCCGGGTCGGGCGCGGGCGCGAGCGCGGCTACGCGTACATGCTGTACCCGCCGGAGAAGCCGCTCACCGAGACGGCCCACGAGCGGCTGGCCACCATCGCCCAGCACACCGAGATGGGCGCCGGCATGTACGTCGCCATGAAGGACCTGGAGATCCGCGGCGCCGGCAACCTGCTCGGCGGCGAGCAGTCCGGGCACATCGCGGGCGTCGGTTTCGACCTCTACATGCGGATGGTCGGCGAGGCGGTGGCCGAGTTCCGCGAGTCGCTGGCGAACGGCGGCGAGCCGGAGGAGGAGCCGCTGGAGGTGAAGATCGAGCTGCCGGTCGACGCCCACGTGCCGCACGACTACGCCCCCGGTGAGCGGCTGCGGCTGCAGGCCTACCGCTCGATCGCGGCGGTCAACTCGGAGGCGGACATCCAGCAGGTCCGGGACGAGCTGGCGGACCGCTACGGGAAGCTGCCCGAGCCGGTCGAGAACCTGCTGATGGTCGCCGGCCTGCGGCTGTACGCCCGCCGCTGCGGGATCTCGGACATCACCCTCCAGGGCTCCAACGTCCGCTTCGGCCCGGTGGAGCTGCGGGAGTCCCAGCAGCTGCGGCTGAACCGGCTCTACCCGCGCAGCCAGGTCAAGGCGGCGGCCCAGCAGCTCCTGGTGCCCCGGCCGAGCACCGGCCGGATCGGCGGCAAGCCGCTGGTCGGGCGCGAACTGCTCGGCTGGTGCACCGAGTTCCTGTCGGCCATGTTCGACGACCTGGCGGGGACGAAGAAGTAGCCCCCGGCGGCCGGCGGCGTTCAGGTCGGCGGCCGGCCACGGCGGTTCACAGCGGTTCACGGCGGTTCCGGGCCCGGCCCGGGGCCGCCGTTCGGCTGTCGGCCACCGGCCGGGCCCGGGGTGCCCGCGGCGGGTAGGTTCGAGGGGTGACGACGAATGCTGTGCCGACGGACGCTCCGGGCGCGAAGTTGATCCTGCTGACCACCACCCACCGGGTGGCCCCCGGCCTGCTGGCGTGGCCGGCCTGGGAGGCGCTGCGGTCGGCCGGGCGGGTGCTGGTGGGGGACGAGGGGCACCCGCAGGTGCCGGCCGTGCGGCAGGCCGGGGTGGCGGTGGAGGTGGCGCCGGCCGGGTCGGCGCCGGCGCTGGCGCGGCTGCTGACCGGGCAGCCGGCCGGGGCGGGGGCGACGGTGTGGCTGGGCGGCCCGGACGGGGACCCGGGGCTGACGGACGCGCTGGCCCGGCTCGCGGTGGAGCACGCCGGGGAGGTGCCGGAGATCGAGGTGCTGCCCGGCTCGTACGACCTGCCGGGGGCGCGGCTGCTGGACCTCGCCTCGGTGATGGACCGGCTGCGCTCGCCGGGCGGCTGCCCGTGGGACGCCGAGCAGACCCACGAGAGCCTGGTGAAGTACCTGGTCGAGGAGGCCTACGAGCTGGTCGAGGCGATCGAGGAGGGGGACCGGGACGCGCTGCGCGAGGAGCTGGGCGACGTGCTGTTCCAGGTGTTCTTCCACGCCCGGGTCGCGCAGGAGCACCCGACCGATCCGTTCACGATCGACGACGTGGCCGGGGACATGGTCGAGAAGCTGCTGTACCGGCACCCGCACGTGTTCGGGGACGTCGAGGTGGCGGGCGCCGACGAGGCGGAGGCGAACTGGGAGCAGTTGAAGGCGGCCGAGAAGGCGGACCGGGAGTCCGTCCTGGACGGTGTGCCGGCCGGGCTGCCGGCGCTGGCGTACGCGGCGAAGCTGGTGTCCCGGGTGCGCCGGGCGGGCTTCGCGGGGGTGCCGGACGAGCCGTACGAGCTGCCGCGGGAGCTGACCGCCGAGGCGGCGGGCCGGCTGCTGCTGGCGGTGGCGCAGCGGGCGCACGACGCCGGGGTGGACGTGGACGCGGCGCTGCGCTCGGCCGCGCGCGGCTACCGGGACGCGGTGCGCGCGGCCGAGGGGCTCCGGCCGGAGTAGACCCCGGTGGCGGGGCGGCTCAGGCCGCCGTCGCCGTGCGCTCGGTGGCGCACCGCTGCGGCGGGACGAGCTCGCCGATCGCCTCGCCGATCAGGACGACCAGTTCGGCGAGGCGCTCCAGGTCGAGGTGGGCGGGCAGGTCGGCGAGGGAGACGATCCGCTCGCCCCTCGGCCCCGCCACGCAGAAGAGGTCGATCGGACCGAAGTGCTTCTCGGCGGTGTCGACCAGCGCGGCGACGTCGCTGGGCCGGCGGATGTCGCCGGAGACGCCGACCACGGGGCAGCCCGGCCGGTCGAGTTCGGAGGCGAGGTCCTCGGCGATGCCGACGTGGGTGTCGGCGATCAGCATCCCGGCGGTGCCGGCCGCGGTGAACCGGCGGGCGAGGTCGGCCCCCGAACCGCCCGCGAGTACCGCGATGACGACGACTGCTCCGCTGACCGTCATTGGTCCAGCTCCTCCCTGCGGGCGACACCGCACCGGCGCCCGCGCGTACTTCGGAGGATCGTAGGCAGGTCCTGACCCTCCGCAACAGGGATTACCCCTCAGGTGACCAGGCTCACGCCTGCCGCCCGGCCAAGAGCTGGCCAAGGCCCGTCCACGCACCGTCCACGGGCCGTCCACGGAGTGTCGGCGTTCCGCTCGCGCACCGGTCACGGACGGTTCGCGCGGCGGTGGCCTCCGGCCGGCCGCGGGGGCGCGTGCGCCGGTGGTCCGGGCCCCTCCGGTCCAGCGGTTACGGTCGACCCATGCCAGCTCAGCCCGAGGGCGCCCAGCCCGCCGCCCAGCCCGACCCGCAGCTCTTCACCTGGGAGTTCGCCGCCGACCCGTACCCCGCCTACGCCTGGCTGCGCGAGCACGCCCCGGTGCACCGCACCACGCTGCCGAGCGGGGTGGAGGCCTGGCTGGTGACGCGCTACGCGGACGCCCGGCAGGCGCTCGCGGACGGCCGGCTCTCGAAGAACCCGGCGCACCACAGCGGGCAGGCGCACCGCACCGGCCGGGTGGGCATCCCGGGGGAGCGGCAGGCGGACCTGATGACCCACCTGCTGAACATCGACCCGCCGGACCACACCCGGCTGCGCCGCCTGGTGTCGAAGGCGTTCACGCCGCGCCGGGTGGCGGAGTTCGAGCCGCGGGTGCAGCAGCTCACCGACCGGCTGATCGACGGCTTCGCGCAGCGCGGTTCGGCGGACCTGATCCACGAGTTCGCGTTCCCGCTCCCCATCTACGCGATCTGCGACATGCTCGGCGTTCCCTCCGAGGACCAGGACGACTTCCGGGACTGGGCCGGAATGATGCTGCGACACACGAAGCCGGGCCACGGCGGTGGCCAACGCGGCGGCGTGGGGCGGGCGGTGAAGCAGATCCGCGCATACCTGCTGGAGCTGATCCACCGCAAGCGGGCGGACCTCGGGGACGACCTGATCTCCGGCCTGATCCGGGCGAGCGACCACGGCGAGCACCTGACCGAGAACGAGGCCGCCGCGATGGCCTTCATCCTCCTCTTCGCCGGGTTCGAGACGACGGTGAACCTGATCGGCAACGGGACGTACGCGCTGCTGCGCAATCCCGGGCAGCGGGCCCTGCTGCAGGAGTCGGTGGCCCGCGGCGAGACCGCGCTGCTGGAGACCGGGATCGAGGAACTCCTGCGCTACGACGGGCCGGTGGAGCTGGCGACCTGGCGGTTCGCGACCAGTGCGCTGACCATCGGCGGGGTGGAGATCCCGGTCGGGGATCCGGTGCTGGTGGTGCTGGCGGCGGCGGACCGCGATCCGGCCAGGTTCTCCGACGAGAACACCCTCGACCTGGCCCGGAGCGACAACCCGCACCTGGGGTTCGGGCACGGCATCCACTACTGCATCGGAGCTCCGCTGGCCCGGCTGGAGGGGCGGTCCGCGCTGGCCACGCTGCTTTCCCGGCTGCCGGATCTGCGACTGGCCGAAAGCCCGGAGAATCTGCGCTGGCGGGGTGGCCTGATCATGCGTGGATTGCGCGAACTTCCGGTCGAATTCAGTCCGGAGCCCCGGTCGCCGCACAGTCGTCCTGAGGCCACGACACGCTGACGAAGCATCCGGAACCGGCCACCGAGGGTGGTGTGAACAGCCATCAAACCGGACAAAGCCCCGCCGTTGGTAGGCGATCGAACACGGGCCGTAATTCTTGTGTGATGTCGGTGATATGAGCTTGTGATTCGTCTGAGGATCTGTCTAGTCTCCGTGGAGTTCGCAGCTGCGGACCTCGTGCGCGGACGCCGAATCCTGCCCGCCGCGTCACGGGAAACCGACCAGAACCCTGGGCAGGGGCGGGGGAACCAGGTTTGTTGCCGTTCCTCCACGGCTTGGGGTGAAGCCGCCCGCGCGGAGTCGATTCCGCAGACGGCGGCCGGGCCACCTCCCGGTCCGAACCCGACAGCTCACCTCGCAGGCGTGCGGAGAGGGACCTTCATGCTGTTCGTTGGAACCGGCCGTCATCGCCGTCGCACCCAGGCCGAGAAGGCCATCGCCGTCGCCGGTGTGGCCGGCGTCGGACTCGCACTGCCGCTCCTCTCCGCCACCGGCGCCTCCGCCGCCCCGGCCTCCGTCTGGGACTCCGTCGCCCAGTGCGAGAGCGGCGGCAACTGGAGCATCAACACCGGCAACGGCTTCTCCGGCGGCCTCCAGTTCACCCCCAGCACCTGGAAGGCGTACGGCGGCACCGCGTACGCGGCGCAGGCCAACCAGGCCAGCAAGGGGCAGCAGATCGCCGTCGCCGAGAAGGTCCTCGCCTCGCAGGGCCCCGGCGCCTGGCCGGTCTGCTCCCAGAAGGCGGGCCTGAGCAAGGGCGGCGCCCCGGCCGAGGTGGACACCTCCTCGGACGCCAAGCCGCAGAAGCAGCAGGCCCAGAAGCAGCAGGCGCCCAAGCAGCAGGCCCCCAAGGCCGCCGCCAAGCCCGCCCAGCCGAAGCCGGTCCAGCAGTACGCGCCGAAGCACGCCGCGCCGAAGCAGGCCGAGCAGCCCGCCGCCCCGTCGGCGCAGCAGTACGCCCCCAAGCACGCCGCCCCGCGGGCCGCCCAGGCCCCGGCCGCCACGACCGGCCACGACTACACCGTCCGGGACGGTGACACCCTGTCGGGCATCGCCACCGCCCAGGGCGTGTCCGGCGGCTGGCAGGCGCTCTACGACGGCAACCGCACCACGGTCGGCGGCAACCCGGACATGATCGTGCCCGGCCAGGTCCTGCACCTGGGCTGAGCCGGACCGTTCCACGGCGAACGACACGCTGGACACGTAGGGGGCCGCGCCCGGCGGCCCCCTACGTCCGCGTTCGCCCGCCCCGGTGGGACGCCCCGGTGGGACGCACCGGTGGGACGCACCGGGACGAGCAGGTGAACTACCGGTGGGTAGCCGGGCCACACGGTGAGACGCAGCCCGGGCCGACGTGGCCCCGGGAGCCCGGGCGGTTAGGCTCTGGTCGTAACGACTCCGCAATCGTCCGGCCGACAGCACCACCCGCAGCCGGACCCTGCTTCCGCAAGGAGATGCTTCGTGCCGTCCATCGATGTCGTCGTAGCCCGTGAAATCCTCGACTCCCGCGGCAACCCCACGGTCGAGGTCGAGGTCGGCCTCGACGACGGCAGCACGGGTCGTGCCGCTGTTCCGTCGGGTGCCTCGACCGGCGCCTTCGAGGCGCTCGAACTGCGCGACGGCGACAAGAACCGCTACTTCGGCAAGGGCGTGGAGAAGGCCGTCCTGGCCGTCATCGAGCAGATCGGCCCCGAGCTGGTCGGCTACGACGCCACCGAGCAGCGCCTGATCGACCAGGCCATGCTCGACCTGGACGCCACCCCGGACAAGTCCTCGCTCGGCGCCAACGCCATCCTGGGCGTCTCGCTGGCCGTCGCGCACGCCGCCTCCGAGGCCAGCGACCTGCCGCTGTTCCGCTACCTGGGCGGCCCGAACGCCCACGTCCTGCCGGTCCCGATGATGAACATCCTCAACGGCGGCTCGCACGCGGACTCCAACGTCGACATCCAGGAGTTCATGATCGCTCCGATCGGCGCGGAGTCCTTCTCCGAGGCCGTCCGCTGGGGCGTCGAGGTCTACCACACCCTCAAGGGCGTGCTGAAGGAGCGCGGCCTGTCCACCGGCCTCGGCGACGAGGGCGGCTTCGCGCCGAACCTGGACAGCAACCGCGAGGCCCTGGACCTCATCACCGAGGCCATCCAGAAGGCCGGCTACGTGCCCGGCCGCGACATCGCGCTGGCCCTGGACGTCGCCGCCTCCGAGTTCTTCCAGGACGGCGCCTACCAGTTCGAGGGCAAGGCCCTGTCGGCCGCCGAGCTCATCGAGTACTACGCCGAGCTGGTCGCCTCCTACCCGCTGGTCTCCATCGAGGACCCGCTGGACGAGTCGGACTGGGACGGCTGGAAGGCCATGACCGTCAAGCTGGGCGACAAGGTCCAGCTGGTCGGCGACGACCTGTTCGTCACCAACCCGGCCCGCCTGGCCAAGGGCATCGAGACCGGCACCGCCAACGCGCTGCTGGTGAAGGTGAACCAGATCGGCTCGCTGACCGAGACCCTGGACGCCGTCGAGCTGGCCCAGCGCAACGGCTACCGCTGCATGATGTCGCACCGCTCCGGCGAGACCGAGGACGTCACCATCGCCGACCTGGCCGTCGCCACCAACTGCGGCCAGATCAAGACCGGTGCCCCGGCCCGCTCCGAGCGCGTCGCCAAGTACAACCAGCTGCTGCGCATCGAGGAGATCCTCGACGACGCCGCCGAGTACGCCGGCCGCGGCGCCTTCCCGCGGTTCAAGCACGAGGGCTGAGCGCGCCCGGGCCGGGCGGCGTCCGGCCCTGATCCCGGGGGCCCGAGGCCCCCGGTAGCGCACGCCTGACCGGTGCCCCGCCGCTCACCCCGTAGGGTGGACGGCGGGGCACCGTCGCGACCAGGAGGGGATACGGGAGATGGCTGGCTGGAGGATCCCGGGCTTGGCGGCCCGGCCTCGGTTCACGAGCCGGGCGACCGTCCTCGTCCTGGTGCTCTGCTCGCTGGTGGCGATCCTGGCCTACCCCACGCGGCAGTTCATCTCCCAGCGCGCCGAGATCTCCGCCCAGCGGGCGAAGGCCGACCACGCGCGCCAGCAGGTCGACCAGCTGCGCCGGGACAAGGCGCGCTGGCAGGACCCGGAGTACGTCAAGGCGCAGGCCCGCGCCCGGCTGCACTACGCGGTGCCGGGGGAGACCCCGTACATCGCGGTGGACCCGGCCGGTCCGGCCGCCCGGCCCTCCGCGCCGGCCGGTTCGGCCACCGCCGCCGACGCGGCCGCCGGCCCGGCGAAGGCCGACAAGCCCTGGTACACCAGCATCTGGGACTCGGTGGACGCCGCCGACACCGTCGCGCTGGCCCCCGCCGCACCCCGTCCGCTCCCCCCGTCCTCCGTTGGAGACCCCACCCCCCATGACCACTGAGAACCACCCCGCCGTCTCCGACGCCGACGTCGCGGCCATCGCCGCCCAGCTCGGCCGGGTGCCGCGCGGCCTGCGCGGTGTGGCGCACCGCTGCCCCTGCGGCAACCCCGACGTCGTGGAGACGGCCCCCCGGCTGCCGGACGGCACGCCGTTCCCGACGCTGTACTACCTGACCTGCCCCAAGGCCGCCTCGCTGATCGGCACCCTGGAGGCGGAGGGCGTGATGAAGGACCAGACGGCTCGGCTCGCCGAGGACCCGGAGCTGGCCGCCGCCTACCAGAAGGCGCACGAGGACTACATCGCCCGGCGCGACGCGATCGAGGTGCTGGAGGGCTTCCCGAGCGCCGGCGGCATGCCGGACCGGGTGAAGTGCCTGCACGTGCTGGTCGGCCACTCGCTGGCGGCCGGAGAGGGCGTCAACCCGCTCGGCGACGAGGCGATCGGCATGCTGGAGGACTGGTGGGCCAAGGGCCCGTGCGTCTCCCCGGCGGAGGTCGAGGCGGCCGGTGACCGGGTGCTGCGCAACCGTGCCAAGGACCAGGACCACGAGGCCGTGATCGCGGCCAAGCAGCAGAAGACCGCCGAGCGGGCCGCGAAGAAGCTCGCAGCCGAGGACGGCACGGCGGGGCAGGACGCGACGGCGGAGCAGGAGTCCGAGTGAGCACGACCCGCGTGGCCGCGATCGACTGCGGCACCAACTCGATCCGGCTGCTGGTCGCCGACCTGGACCCGGAGACGGGCGAGATCACCGACCTCGACCGCCGCATGATCATCAACCGGCTGGGCCAGGGCGTGGACCGCACCGGCCGGCTGCACCCGGACGCGCTGGAGCGCACCTTCGCCGCCTGCCGCGAGTACCGGGAAGTCATCGCGGGCTTCGGCGTCGGCCCGGAGCGCACCCGCTTCGTCGCCACCAGCGCCTCCCGGGACGCCGAGAACAGCGACGAGTACGTCAAGGGCGTGCGCGACATCCTGGGCGTCGAGCCGGAGGTGGTGAGCGGCGAGGAGGAGGCGCACCTGTCCTTCGTCGGCGCCACCAAGGAGCTGGCCGGCGGGCCCTTCCCCGCCCCCTACCTGGTCTTCGACCTGGGCGGCGGCTCCACCGAGTTCGTGCTCGGCGGGGCGCAGGTCCAGGCGGCGCGCTCGGTGGACATCGGCTGCGTGCGGCTGACCGAGCGGCACTTCGACGGCGCCGAGCTGCCCTCGCCGGAGCAGATCGCGCAGGCCCGGGCGCACGTGCGGGCCGAGCTGGACAAGGCCGAGGAGGTCGTCCCGCTGACCGGTGCGGCCACCCTGGTGGGCCTGGCCGGGACGGTCACCACGGTGTCCGCGATCGCCCAGGACCTGCCCGCCTACCAGTCGGAGCGGATCCACCACTCCCGGATCAGCCGCGAGCGGGTCGCCGAGATCGCCCGCGAGCTGCTGGCCGCCACCCACGCCGAGCGCGCGGCCATCCCGTCGATGCACCCGGGCCGGGTGGACGTGATCGCGGCGGGCGCGCTGGAACTGCTGGAGATCATGGACCGCACCGGCGCCGCCGAGGTGGTCGTGAGCGAGCACGACATCCTGGACGGCATCGCCTGGAGTACGGCCTCCTGACCGTCCGCAGGCCTTACCCCACCGGCCCCGGCGCCCCTTTCGGGGTGCCGGGGCCGGGGCGCGCCCGGGTGCGTGCGAGAACCTTCGTGAATTTCTTCACATGGCGATCCAGTCTTTCGTCGCACCCCGTGGCCCGCTACGCCCGAATTGTGAGACCGAAGGCCCTTCGGTCGTACGGCCCCTTGGATCGCAGGTCAGGCCTCGTTCAGGGTTTGAAAATCGAAATCACGAGCGGGAACCCGGGCGCTGTACGGATCGTTGCTGCTCAGCCGGGTCGTGCTCCGGCGCACGCTCGCGAGGGGCTCCCGGGGCCCGTGAGCCGGTGCGTCGGGCCGGATTTTGTGGGCGCGCAGTGTAGCACGGGGTGTCCATGAGCTTGTGACCGGGCTCACGAAGGCTGCTCCGGACGGTGCTGGATACTTTCGGATATGAGCACCACGGAGCGTCCTCGCATCCTCATTGTCGGCGGTGGTTACGTCGGCCTGTATGCCGCGATGCGCATCCTCAAGAAGATGCGCTACGGCGAAGCGACCGTCACGGTCGTCGACCCGCGGTCGTACATGACGTACCTGCCCTTCCTCCCCGAGGCGGCCGGCGGCAACGTCGCGCCCCGCAACCTCGTCGCGCCGCTGCGCAAGACCCTCAAGCAGGCGGAGGTGCTGACCGGGTCCGTCACCGGCATCGACCACGCCCGCAAGGTCGCGACCATCCAGCCGGCGGCCGGCGACAGCTACGAGCTGCCCTTCGAGTACCTGGTCGTCGCGACCGGCTCGGTCTCCCGCACCTTCCCGATCCCGGGTCTGGCGGAGAACGGCATCGGCATGAAGACGGTCGAGGAGGCCATCGGCCTCCGCAACCACGTCATGGCCCAGCTCGACAAGGCCGAGTCCACCTCGGACGAGGAGGTCCGCCGCAAGGCCCTGACCTTCGTCGTCATCGGCGGCGGCTTCGCCGGCATCGAGACGGTCGCCGAGGTCGAGGACATGGCCCGCGACGCGGCCAAGCTGTACAAGACCGTCAGCCGCGACGACATGCGCTTCGTCGTCGTCGAGGCGGCCAACCGCATCCTCCCCGAGATGGGCCCGGACCTCGGTCTGTGGACCAAGGAGAAGCTCGAGGAGCGCGACATCGAGGTCTACATCGAGACCTCGATGGACTCCTGCGTCGACGGCCACGTCGTGCTGAAGAACGGCATGGAGATGGACGCCGCCACCATCGTGTGGACGGCCGGCGTGAAGCCGAACCCGGTGCTGGCCAACTTCGGCCTGCCGCTGGGCCCGCGCGGCCACGTCGACACCGCGCCGACCCTCCAGGTCCAGGGCTTCGACTACGTCTGGTCCGCCGGCGACAACGCCCAGGTCCCGGACCTCGCCGCCGGCGAGGGCGCCTGGTGCCCGCCGAACGCCCAGCACGCCTGCCGCCAGGCCGTCGTCCTCGGTGACAACGTGATCTCCGGCATGCGGGGCTTCCCGCAGAAGGAGTACAAGCACAAGAACCTGGGTGCGGTCGCCGGTCTCGGCCTGCACAAGGGCGTGGCGATCCTCTTCGGCAAGTACAAGTTGAAGGGCCGTCCGGCCTGGTGGTTCCACCGCCTGTACCACGGCGCGATGGTCCCGACCTTCAACCGCAAGGTCCGCGTCTTCACCGACTGGACCCTCGCGATGTTCCTCAAGCGCGAGGCGGTCGGCCTCTCCCAGATGGAGAAGCCGCAGCTTCCGATCCAGGAGGTCACGCCGCCCACCAAGCCCGTCGAGGCCGCCAAGCCGGCCGCCGACAAGGAGCTCGCCAGCAAGTAAGCGACTGGACCCCGGTGTGGGAGCGCCGGGGTATGAGTCGGAGGCCCTCCGCCCGGCAGTGTCGCCGGACCACGACCTCCGTGGTGCTCAGCCGGCCGTGCGACCGGGCGGAGTACAGCAGTAGTGGAGCCCCTGCCGAGAACCCTCCGGCAGGGGCTCCTGCCGTGCCCCCGCGGTGCGTGCGCCCGCCCCCGGCCGCGGGTGCGACCGGGGGCGGGCGGAGCCGGCCGACGGGGCGTCAGTCGGTCTTGATGCTCGACAGGATGTCCAGCTTGGCGGCCCGGCGGGCCGGCCAGATCGCGGCCACCAGGCCGACCAGCCCGGCCAGGCCCAGGAAGAGCGCCAGCTGGCCGTACGGCAGGACAGTGGTCAGCCCGCTCAGGCTGGACTTGAGCGTCCCGTTGATCGCCCAGGCGATGAAGCAGCCGAGCAGCAGGCCGATCCCGGCGCCGAAGAGCGAGATCACCACCGACTCCAGCCGGACCATCCGCTTGATGCCGCTCCGGTCCAGGCCGATCGCCCGCAGCATCCCGATCTCGCGCTTGCGCTCGAAGACCGACATGGCCAGCGTGTTGATCACGCCCAGGACGGCGATCAGGACCGCCATGCCCAGCAGGCCGTACATCAGGTTCAGCGCGAAGGTGATGACCTGGCTGAACTGGTCCCGGACGTCCTGCTTGGACTTGACCTCGATCACCGGGTTGGCGCCCGTGGCGTCCTTGATCGACTGCTTGAGCCCGGCGGTGGCGCCGTCCTTGCCCTTGACCAGGACCTGGGGGACGTACGGCTTCGGCTCGTGCTTGGCGATCTCGCTGTTGGCCAGCAGGACCGGGCCGAGCATGCCGCCCTTCTCGTACACGCCGCCGACGGTGAGCTGACCGGTGGAGCCGTCCGGGTAGGAGACCGCCATCGTCGAGCCGGTGGTGACGTTGAACGTGGTGGCGACGTCCTGGTCCACCAGCAGCCGGCCCTGGCCGAGGCCGGCGGTGGAACCGCTGCTCAGCTTGATGTCGACGACCTGCTCCAGGACGGCCGGGTCGAGGCCGGTGATCTCCTTGTAGGTGCCGTTGAGCTTCCAGTCGGTGGAGGTCATCGGCGAGGAGGCGGCGACCCCGGGGGCCTTGGCGATCTGGGCGGGCACCTGCTCGGAGAGGCCCATCCGGTTGGCGGCCGAGACGAGGTAGTCGGCCTTCATCGACTTGGTGACGGCCCGGTCGATGGTGTCCCCGACCGAGGTGCCGATCACGGTCAGACCGGTGACCAGGGTCAGTCCGATGGTGAGCGCGGCGGCGGTGGCCGCGGTGCGGCGCGGGTTGCGCACCGCGTTCTGCTGGGCGAGCTTGCCGGGAGTGCCGCCCAGCCCCCGCAGCAGCGGGCCGACCAGGGCGACCACCGGGCGCGAGAGCAGCGGAAGCAGCACGAACACGCCGATCAGGGCCAGGAAGGCACCCGCGCCGACCGGCATCCGGCCGCTGTCGTTGCCGGTGGAGGCGCCGTAGGCGATCAGCGCCAGGCCGCCGCCGGCGAGCACCGAACCGATGCTGTTGCGGACCACCAGGCTCTTCTGACTGGTCGGCTGGTCGCCGCTGCTCATCGCCGCCACCGGCGCGATCCGGGCGGCCCGCACGGCCGGCAGCAGGGCGGACAGGACCGTCACCAGGACGCCCACCACGAGGGTCACCACGACGGTCATCGGCTTGATCACCAGCGCGCCGCTCGGCATGTTCTCGTCCAGCGAGCCGATCAGCGACTGCATCCCGGCGCCGATCCCGACCCCGGCCAGCAGGCCGGCCGCCGCCGAGACGGTGCCGATCAGCAGCGCCTCGATCAGCACCGAGCGGGTCACCTGCTTGCGGCTCGCGCCGATCGCCCGCAGCAGCGCGAGCTCCTTGGTGCGCTGGGCGACCAGCATGGTGAAGGTGTTGGCGATGATGAAGATGCCGACGAAGAGCGAGATGAAGGCGAAGACCAGCAGCATGGTGCGCATGCTGTCGGTGCCCTTGGTGATCTGCGCCTGCTCGTCCGCCTGCAGCTTGGCGCCCGTCTCGACGTCGAAGTGCTGGGCGGCCGGGAGCTTCGACTCGACCTGGGCGAGCAGCGCGTCCTGGGAGGTGCCGGGCTTGGCGGTGAGCACGACGCTGCTGTAGCGGCCCGGCTCCAGCAGCGTCTGCTGGGCGGTGGCCCGGTCGAACAGGGTGAGGGTGCCGCCGGTGTTGACCACCGGGTCGTCGGTGGTGAAGACGCCGGTGAGCTTCGCCTCGATCACCGGACCGTTGGCGGCCACCCGGACGGTGTCGCCGACCTTGTAGCCCGCCTTGTCGGCGGTCCTGCGGTCGAGGGCGACCTCCTTGGCGTTCTTCGGCCCCTGACCCTCGGTCATCGGGTAGCGCGGGTCCCGGCCGTCCTGGCCCGGGGCGAAGTTGGCGCCCTTGGCCGACCAGACCTGGCCGATCAGGTTGCCCTTCTTGTCGGCGACCCCGGTGAAGCCGCCGGCCACGCCGCGCGCGCTCGCCGTACCGGGCAGGCCGGCCAACTGCTGGACGGTGTCGTCGGTGAGGCCGGCGCCGGCCTCGCTCTTCTGCTTGGCCGAGGCGCCGGCGCCGGCCGCGCGGTCCACGACCTGGACGGCGACGTCCGAGTAGCTCTTGGAGTTGCTGTCCCGCAGGGCCTTGCCGAAGGTGTCGGAGAAGACCATGGTGCCGGCGACGAAGGCGGTGCCGAGCATGACGGCCAGCGCCGTCATCAGCAGTCGGCCCTTGTGGGCCAGCACATTGCGCAGTGCGGTGCGATACATGAGGTGTCCTGGGGAGGTTCGAGGGCTTCGGTCGGCTCGGTGGCTCAGCTGGTGCGGCCCTTGGCGTCGAAGCGGCGCATGCGGTCCAGGACGGTGTCGGCGGTGGGGTTGAGGAGTTCGTCGACGATCTTGCCGTCGGCGAGGAAGACGACGCGGTCGGCGTAGGCGGCGGCGACGGGGTCGTGGGTGACCATGACGACGGTCTGGCCGAGTTCGCGTACGGAGT